>NZ_JAAGPS010000229.1:0-234 GCF_017105025.1 Paraburkholderia sp. Ac-20336
TAAAAAAAAAAAAAAAAAAAAACACAAGTTCTACAACCATTCTTTCACTTTATATATTCTACAATTGTGTACTATCTACTTCATCTCTACTTGTCATCGCTATCTGTGACTTACCCTGTTGTATTCTTCTTTTGTCCTCCTCACTCTATTGTCTTCTCTTGATACGCTCTAACATCTTTCGCCTTACCTGTTCCCCTACCTACTCTCTACTTGTTTCCT
This sequence comes from Paraburkholderia sp. Ac-20336, assembly GCF_017105025.1. Taxonomy (NCBI): domain Bacteria; kingdom Pseudomonadati; phylum Pseudomonadota; class Betaproteobacteria; order Burkholderiales; family Burkholderiaceae; genus Paraburkholderia; species Paraburkholderia sp. Ac-20336. The sequence goes on from NZ_JAAGPS010000229.1 coordinate 220, forward strand.
AGTGTTACTACAATT
>NZ_JAAGPS010000019.1:0-64750 GCF_017105025.1 Paraburkholderia sp. Ac-20336
TGCTGTCCCGAAACTGACGATGCCCGCCGCCCCGCGCTCGAGCGCCGCGTTCAGCGCGCGTTCGAGCAGATCGGCCCGCGCCGCGTAGACCACCTCGACGCCATCGCTGCCGTCGCCGCGCGCAATGCGCGCCTCGAACGCCATGCCCGTCACGACGATCACGGGCAAACCGCGGCGGTCCGCATCGGCGGAACGCGCTGTCGAAAAAGGCATCCGTTACATCCCGACCGCGACGCGCGTCAACCCGTTGCGCTTCAGATGACGGAAGCGCGCGAGCGCCCACAGCGGGAAGAACTTGCAATAACCGTGATAACGCAGATAGAACACGCGCGGGAAACCGGTTGCGGTAAATCGCTCTTCTTCCCACAGCCCATGCTCGCGCTGCTCGCGCTGCAGGTAATCGATGCCGCGCGCGACCGCCTCGTGATTGACCTCGCCCACCGCCATCAGGCCGAGCAGCGCCCAGGCGGTCTGCGAGGCCGTGCTCGGCGCGCGCTCGTAGCCGCGATAGTCGAGCTTGTAGCTCTCGCCGCCCTCACCCCAGCCGCCGTCCTTGTTCTGGATCGACAGAAGCCACTGCACCGCGCGCTTCATGCGCGGATCGTCATGCGGCATGCCGGCCGCGTTCAGCGAGCACAGCGCGGTCCACGTACCGTAGATGTAGTTCATGCCCCAGCGGCCGTACCAGCTGCCGTCCGATTCCTGCTCGTTCAGCATGTAGTCGAACGCGCGCCGCGTAGGCTCGCTGCCCTGCGGCAGTTCACCGAGCTGCGCGAGCATCGACAGGCAACGGCCCGACACGTCCGCGGTCGGCGGATCGAGCAGCGCGCCGTGATCGGAGAACGGAATGTTGTTCAGGTAGTACTGGGTGTTTTCGGGCTCGAACGCGCCCCAGCCGCCGTCGCTGCTCTGCATGCCGACGACCCACTCGCGCGCGCGCGCGATCGCTTCGCGATAGGCGTCGGACTGCGTGAGCGCCGCCGAGCGCTGCATCGCCATCACGACCACGGCCGTATCGTCGACGTCGGGATAATGCGCATTGTTGTACTGGAACGCCCAGCCGCCCGGCCGCAGGTTCGGGCGGCGCGAAATCCAGTCGCCGCGCACGTCGAGAATCTGCAGCGGACGCAGCCATTCGAGCCCGTGTTCGGCCGCCTGCTCGGCGTGCTTCTCGCCGGTTTCGAGCAGCGCATGCGCGACGAGCGAGGTATCCCACACCGGCGACAGACACGGCTGGCAATACGCTTCGTCGTCCTTGACGACGAGCAGCTTGTCGAGCGACTTGCGCGCGATGGCGCGATTCGGATGATCGGCCGGATAGCCGAGCACGTCGTACATCATCACCGAGTTCGCCATCGCCGGGAAAATCGCGCCGAGGCCGTCCTCGCCGTTCAGCCGTTCGTCGACGAACGCGACCGCCGCGCGGATCGCGCGCTCGCGCATCGCCTTCGGGAACAGGCCATCGACCGCGCGCAGCACCGTATCGACACAGCGGAAGAAGCCGAACCAGCCCGCATGCTGATGCGGTGCGCGCTCGTTCATGCCGGTATTCACGGGCGCGCCGCGGAACACTTCGTCGATGCGTACCTTGCGCGGGTTGCGCGCGAGCGGCCGCTTCGCGTTGAGCACGAGCAGCGGCACGATCACGGTGCGCGCCCAGTACGACACCTTCGACAGATGGAACGGAAACCACGTCGGCAGCAGCATGATCTCGACCGGCATCATCGGCACCGCGCGCCACGAGACCACGCCGAACAGCGCAAGCAGAATCCGCGTGAACACGTTCACGTTTTCCGCGCCGCCATGCGCGAGGATCGCCTCGCGCGCGAGCACCATGTGCTCGGCGTCGGGCGAATCGCCGATCATCTTTAGCGCGAAGTACGCCTTCACGCTCGCGCTGACGTCGAGCGCGCCGTCGGTGAAGAGCGGCCAGCCGCCGTTCGGCAACTGGGTGCGGCGCAGATAGCGCGCGATCTTCTGTTCGAGTTCGAGGTTCGGCGTTTCGCCGAGATAGTGGACGAGCAGCACGTACTCGGCGGGAATCGTCACGTCAACTTCGAGTTCGTAGACCCAGTGGCCGTCGGGCTGCTGAGCGGCGAGGATCGCGTCGGTCGCGCGCGTGATAGCGGCGTCGAGCGAGGCCGCGTCGGGGGTAGCAGCAGCAGTCGCTTCGGTTGCCGCCGCAGCCGCCGCCTCAGGCGCCGCCGCTTGCGCGGTCGTTGACGTTGCGCCAGCTTCCGGCGCGTTCTGCGCGGCGGCAGCCCCAAGCGCCGTTCCGGCGGCTTCGGCGTCAGGCAGGACCGCGTCGAGCGGCGGGTTCTGGGATAGGTCGTTCATCGGCGTTCCATCGGTTGATTCAGCAGCGTGTCCGCAGCCTTCTGGCCGGAGCGGATCGCGCCTTCAAGTGTCGCGGGCAGGCCGGTGGCCGTCCAGTCGCCCGCGAGCATGAGATTGTTCCAGCGGGTACGCATGCCCGGCCGCCGCGTTTCCTGATCGGGCAACGCGGCAAACGTCGCGCGTCGTTCGCTCACCACCTGCCACGGCGGCAGCGGCGCGAGCGGCAGATCGACCGCCTGCGCGACCTCGGCCCAGACGCTCGCCGCGAGCGCTTCGTGCGGCGTGTCGAGCAGGCTCTCCGCGCCGTTCAGCGTCACGGAGAAGCGGCCGTCCAACGCAAACAGCCAGGCGGCCGTCCCGTTGAGCAACGCGGTGATCTGCGGCGAGCCGAACGGCGGCTCGACCGCGAAATGCACATTGAGCGCCGCCGCGAAGCGGGTCGGCGCGCACAGACCCGGCACGAGCGCCGGTGCGTCTTCGGACGACAGCGCGAGGATCACGGCATCGTTCGCGTCGAGCGCGATCCTTTCGTCGGCGAAATGCAGCGCCTGCACGCGCGCCGGCTCGGCGGCGAACGTGATCTCGCGCAGACGCGAGCCGAGCCGGATCGTCGTGCCGCCGTGTTGCAGCAGCCGCAGCGCCGGATCGACGAACGCGCTGCCGAGCCCGTTGCGCGCCACCAGCGGTCGGCCGGCGAGGCCGCCGGCCAGTAACGTCTCGCGCACGATCGCGCCGGTCAGCTCGGCCGACGCCTCACGCGGCTCAACGTTCAGCAGCGCATGAAACAGCGGCCGCAACAGCCGGTCCCACAGCGGCCCGTGACAACGCATGGTCTGCGCGACGCTGCGCGCCGGCTTGGCGAACAGCAGCGGCACAAGCGCCAGGTAATCGGCCGGGTGCGTGTCCGGCACGCGCGCATGCGCATCGAAAATCCACCACGGCACAAGCCCCGGCGACAACCGCACGGTCCAGCGCGCTCGCGTCGCCAGATCCACGAACGGATACTCGGGCCGCGCCGGGCCGCTCAGTTCGTCGATCGCGCCGATCGCGCGCACGTAGTTGAGCGTCGCGGCATTGCCCGACAGCACGATGTGATTGCCGCTGTCGATCGTCATGCCGAGCTTCGCATCGTAGTACGAACGGCAGCGGCCGCCGGCGTGGTCTCGCGCCTCGTGCAGCACGACCCGCGCGCCGCGCCGCTGCAACTGCACGGCGGCGGCGAGGCCCGCCACGCCCGCGCCGACCACGTGGACGAGCTTCGGCATCAGCTCAGAAAAGCGCGTACCGCGCGACGATCAACAGCAGACGCAGCTTCGGCTTGCGGACCTTCGTGCGCGGAATGTCGAAGCCGCGCTCCAGCGTGCGCTCGAACAGCACCCGATAGACGCCCGACATGATGCGCGGCGCGCGCACGTGGGCGCGCGGCTCGCGATCCATGATCGCGTCGGACGCCGCGAAGTGCTGCCTCGCGCGCTCGGCAAGCGTCGCGCAGACGCGCGGCAGCAACGGATCGTCGGCGATCTGCGTGGGGTTCGTGATCGCGATGCCCTCGCGCGCGAGCAGCTCGCGCGGCAGATAGCAGCGGTTGATGCCGGCGTCTTCGTCGATATCGCGCAGGATGTTGGTCAGCTGCAGCGCGCGGCCGAGGTGGTGCGCGAGCAGCCGGCCGGGCTCTTCCCGCATCCCGAATATCCTCACCGACAGACGGCCCGCCGCGCTCGCGACACGGTCGCAATAGAGGTCGAGCGTGGCGTCGTCGGGGGCGCAGATGTCGGCGGCGGCGTCCATCGCCATGCCGTCGATCATCGCGTGAAAATCTTCGCGTTGCAGATGAAACGTGTGAATGTGCCGCGTGAGCGCGCGCAACGAGGCGCGCGGCTGGCCGGCATAGCACGCGTCGATGTCGGCGCGCCATTGATCGAGCGCGGCCGAGCGCTCGGCGCGCGGTATGTCGTCGCTGTCGGCGATGTCGTCGACGGCGCGGCAGAAAGCATAGACCTGATACATCGCATCGCGCTGCGCAGCCGGCAGGATGCGCATGGCGAGATAAAACGAGCTGCCGGACGTGGCGGCAGCGGCATCGATTTCGTTGTCGTCCACGACGAGATTGGAAACAGCCAAGACGATCTCCGCTGGAGGCGCCTGCTGAAAGGCGTTCAAAGAAGGTTTTATGCCGACCCGCAGGACAGTGGGCCCGCGCGCGCGGACACGCGCGAAACATCCGGCTGGGAGGCCGGAAACGGCGAAAAGTATAACAACCTTTGCCGGTGGCCGCAGTTTCGCGGCCCCATTTAGGGACAGACAGGAAGGCCGCCGGGCGAGGCGCTCCGGCCAGCGGCCAGCGCGCCCGCCGCCCGGTCAGCCCGGTGGCCGGAAAGCGACCGAGCGGTTGCGCCCCTGCCGCTTCGCGCTGTAGAGCGCCGCGTCGGCCTCGTTGATCAGCACGTCGTAGCTCGGCACGCCTTCGCGCGCCGCCGCGCCGCCGAGGCTCGCCGTCACCGGCACGCTCGTGCCGAGCAGTTCGACCGGCGTTTCGGCGATCACGCTGCGAATCTTGTCCGCGACGCGCATCGCATCTTCGAGCGGCGTGCACGGCAGCAGCAGCGCGAACTCCTCGCCGCCGAAGCGCCCGAACGTGTCCTGCGCGCGCACGACGCCCGCGACGCGCTGCGTCATCACGCGCAATACCGTGTCGCCGACGCTGTGGCCGAACTGGTCGTTGATTTTTTTGAAGTGGTCGAGATCGAACAGCAGCATCGACATATCGCCGCCATAGCGCTGCCAGCGCGCGAATTCGTCCTGCAGACGCGTCTCGAAGAAACGGCGGTTGGCGATGCCGGTCAGTCCGTCGCGGTTCGCATATTCGCGCAGCTTCTCGACCGCTTCCTCGCGTTCGCGCTGCACGATGCTCACGTGCGTGACGTCGGAGATCGTCACGCAGACGGCCACCACGTCGCGTTCGCGCATCAGCGGCATGAACGTGCAGTCCTGCTGCATGAAGTCGACGCCGCCGGTGATCGGCCGGTCGTGATCGAATCTGAACAGATACGGGCGCTGCTCCCACGAACTGAACGCGAAGGTGCCGAGCTGGAACACGCTCTCGATCTTGCGCGCGAGCCACACGCGCGGCAGCTCCGGAAAATGCGCGAAGATCGGGCGGCCGACCACCTGTTGCGCCGACAGCCCGCTGTGGTCCTGCATGAAGCGATTCCACATCAGCACGTTCATCTCGCGGTCGAGCACGAAAATGCCGAAGCCGACCCGCTCGACCACGAGGTCGCTCAACGATTCCACCGGTTCATTCATAGGCTGGACAGCAGCGCGTCGAGCGCGTCGTTCATGGGGAGAATCGATTCCTCGGCCATCAGCATCACGAGATGCGCGCGGAAGTCCCGATCCTCGAGCGTGAAATTGACTTCGAGAAGCAGCGCGACGCGCCATTGCAGCACGCCGGGCTGGAACACCTCGTCGAGCGTGAGCGCCTCGCCGAGCAGGCCCGGCGCGGAGAACACCGGCGTGCGGCCAAGCTGGTCGAGTATCGACGATACGCACGCGCCGCTCAGCAGATTCGCCACGTCGAACATCAGCTCCCGCTGGCTGATCGACTCGTAGCTCGAGCGCGCGTAGGGATCGCCGACGAGCGCACACAGCTGCGCGATGCTGTCGCTGCGGCAGATCACGAGCGCCTCGCCCTTGATGTCCGAGCGAAAGCCCTGGCGCACCGCGCTGACCGTATCGTCGATGCCGGTCATCTCGCGCAGCGCGCGCGCCGCCTCGCTCACGGCCACCATCCGCACGCGCGGCACCGAGAGTTCGATGAACGAATCGAGCAGCCGCGCGAGCCGCGTCGCGGCCCGGCCCATCGCGAGATTGGCGATCTCCTGCAGCGCGTCGCGCTGGTCCTCGGTGAAGTCCGTCTCAGACATACAGCCCGTACTCCTTGAGGACCGGCAGGAGCGCCTCGGACGTCACGGGCTTGGCGATGAACGCGAGCGCGCCGAGTTCGCGCACGCGTGCCCGGGCGAGCGGCTGCACGTCGGCGGAAACGACGATCACGAAGCAGTTCAGGTCCTCGTGCTGCAACGTTTCGAGCACCTGGTAGCCGGTCATGTCCGGCATCGTCAGATCGAGGAACATCACTGGCGCCTTGCCCGCGCGATACAGCGCCAGCGCCTCGCGCCCGTTCGCCGCGTAGGACACCTCGACGTCCCAGTCCGGCGGCAGCGCTTTCGTCAGCACACGGCGGGCAAGCAGCGAATCGTCGGCGATCACAATGGGCAGCATGGCAACGTCGGCTCGGACGGGTTGAAAAGCGGAATGGCTCGTTCGTATCTGCAACGGATGGCGGCCTGGGCTTCGGCGCGCAATCGACCGATGCGCGACAAAGCACACTGGCGCCTGTCGAAATACGGCTTGCCTGGCGAGAAGGGAGCGTGTGCGGCGGGACGCGTTCAGCGGACCCTGACGATCCGCGGCACGGACGTGGCAACGGCTTTTTTGTCGTGGCAAGGATTGTCGAAGCAAACTCGCGCAAAGGCAACTCACCAGGACGAGGTTCATTAATGAGATTTTTCTATGCGAAGCAGATTTTAAAAATGATTAACTAGTTCCAGTGCCCATTCTTTTATCTTTATACTTTTGTGTACGTTTGCGCTTGCCGATTCGTCGCTGTTTGTTTTAAGACTACTTTTAAAGAACAGCGGGAACGGCAAACCCTGGCTCCCGGCGCTTTGCGGCAACTTTTGCCGCTCGGGGTCTATGCTTCCTCTGAAAGCGGCGACAAACTACCGGGCCGCTACGGGGCTGCCCGCTTCAAATGACTTTTGGCATCAACGAAAATGACACCTGACCGGGTCGACTCACCACGTGCGAGCCGCCTTCCCCGCCGTTCTGTCCGCGAACAGGACGACGCCTCGTTCCCCGCCGTGCCGGAACAGAATTTCCATGTGCGGCGCATCACGCTGATCGCGCTGCTGGTCGCGGCCGTCGTGCTGCCGTTCGTCTACGTCGCGGCGATGGCGTTCACCGATCTGCGCTCGCGCGAGGCCGACGCGACCGACATGACGCGACGTACCGTGCGCGTCGCCGAAGAACACGCGCTGAAGGTGTTCGACATGAACGAGACGCTCAACTCGCGCATCGTCGATCTGACCGCGGGCCTCGACGACGACGGCATTCGCGGGCGCGAACACACGATTCACGACAAGCTGCGCACGATGGGCGGCGGCTATCCGCAGGTCGCCGCGGTGTCGATCTTCGGGCTCGGGGGCGACCTGCTCGCGAGCAGCCGCTTCTATCCATCACCGGTGCTGTCGATCGGCGAGCGCGACGACTTCGTCGGCATCCGCGACGGCAACGAACTCCAGCACGTCTCGAAGGTGATGAGCGGACGCGTGGCGAGCGAAGAGGTGTTCAACATGGGCGTCGAGCGCAAGATGCCCGACGGCTCGTTCGCGGGGGTCGTGTCGATCGCGCTGCGGCCGAGCTATTTCGACGCGTTCTATCGCGAACTGCTCGGCGGCAGCGGCGATACGCCGATGATCATGAGTCTCGTGCGCACCGACGGCGCGGTGCTCGCGCACTATCCGCCCGGCCCGCGCGAGGCGACGGCGATCTCGCCCGACACGCCGTTCACGAAAGCGGTCGCGCAAGGCCAGCGCACGGGCGTCGTGCGGATGCATTCGCCCCTCGCCGGCGGCAACCTGATCGTCGCATTCCGGCGCGTCGGCTCGTATCCCGTGTACGTGCTGTGCGGCTACCGCACCTCGGCGATCTGGACCGCCTGGTACACGCACCTGAGCGTGCTGATCCTGTCGATGTTCACGCCGTCGATCGCGCTGTGGTGCGTGATCTGGCTGTCGCTGCGGCGTCTGAGCGCCGAAGAGGAAGCGTGGCAGCGCTGGCAGGCCGAGGCGTCGATGCGCCGCTCGATCGAATCGGCATACCGCCAGTCGCGCAAGATGGAAGCGCTCGGCACGCTGGTCGGCAGCGTCGCGCACGACTTCAACAACCTGCTGATGATCCTCTCCGCCAACGTGCAGATCGTGCGGCGGCGCGGCGTCGGCGGGGTCGAGCGCGAACTCTCGGCGATGGAGCGCGCGTTGAAGAGCGGCCAGTCGCTCACGCGGCAGTTGCTCGGCGTCGCGCGCAAGCAGCCGCTGCGCACCGAGACGCTGTCGCTCGAACGCTGGCTGCCGACCTGCCGCGAACTGCTGCGCGCGTCGCTCGGCGCGAAGGTGTCGCTCGTGATCGACAGCGGCGCCGATACGTGGCCGGTGCGCGTCGACGTCGCGGAACTCGAGCTCGCGCTCATCAACGTCGCCGTGAACGCGCGCGACGCAATGGCCAACGGCGGGCGCTTCGCGGTGCGCGCGAGCAACGTGGTGTTCCGTCACGAGGACGGCTTCCCGCTCACCGGCGAATTCGTGCAGATCTCGCTCGAGGACACCGGCACCGGCATGGCGCCCGAGGTGCTCGCGCGCGCCTTCGAGCCGCTCTTCACGACCAAGCCGAAGGGCATGGGCACGGGCCTCGGGCTGCCGCAGGTGTTTGCGTTCTGCGAGAGTTCGGGCGGGCTTGCCGCGATCGACAGCGCGATCGGCGCGGGCACCTCGGTGCGCCTGTATCTGCCGCGCGCGTCGGCCGAGCCGCAAAGCGTCAGCCCGGACGAAGCGGGTCCGCAGGAGATCGAAGCGCCGCAGGGGCTGCGCGTGCTGCTCGTCGAGGACAACCAGGAAGTGGCCGCCGGCACCGAAGCGCTACTGCAGATGATGGGCCACAAGGTCACCGGCGTATTCAACGCCGACCTCGCGCTGCGCCTGCTCGACGACGCCCGCGCGAAGCGCGCGGACACCGGCGAGCCGCTGCCGTTCGATCTCGTGCTGTCGGACATTCACATGCCCGGCAAGCTGAACGGCATCGATCTGGCCGAAGCGGTGCTCGCCTTCGATACGCAACTGCCGGTCATTCTCGTCACCGGCTACGCGGAAGAACTCGACCGCGCGCGGCATGTGAACGTGCGCGTGCTGTCCAAGCCGTTCGACATCGGTCTGCTCGAGAAGCTGCTCGAAACGATCCAGCGCAATCTCGCGCAGACGGATAACGATCCGGTGACGCATCCGGCCGATTCCTGAGGGGCGGGGCCTCCTGACCTCATGGCCTCGTAGCTTCTCGGCCGTGTGCTCCGTGCGCCTGAATCCGGGGGTCATGCAGGCATCACCCGGACGTCACTCAGGCGTCATTTACCAGGACTTGTAAAAGCGCGGCGGCGACACGCCGCGCTTTTTTGCATGGACGCCCCACGCGGCGTGGCCTCACGGCAGATCACAGCGGATACGCGAGCGCGCGGCCACGCTCCGGCACGATCGTTGCGGCGTCCACGGGGGCAAGGCGGATAGCGCGTGCGGCGCTGCCCGTTCCGCCTGAACATGTCGGGAGATAGCCATGCAACACACCGTGATGGGTTTATTCGACACCCGCGTGCAAGCCGAAAGCGCCCGCGACACGCTCGTGCAGACCGGTTTTGCACGCGAGGCGATCGATCTGCGGACGAACCCCGAGCCGTCCGCCGGCCCGGCGAGCGACGATGTCACCAATGCGGGGATGTTTGCGAATATCGAGCGCTTTCTGTCGAGCCTGTTCGCGACCGGTTCGCGCGCGCTGGACACCGCGCGCTACGCGGAAGCGCTGCGGCGCGGCGCAGTGCTCGTGTGCGTCAATGCTGCGAGCGAATCGCATGCGGAGCTTGCGCGCAATACGCTCGTGCGGCTCGGTGCGACCGAGGTCGACGACCGCCTGCCCGACTGGGACGCGCAGACGGCAGGTGCGCAGGCCGCGGCACGGCGCGAATATTCGGTGCTCGACGAACTGGGCATCGGCGCGGTGATGCCGGGCACGCCGCACACGTCCAGCGCAACGACGGCGGCGGCCGGGGCGGCTACGTCACTGCGGGCGGCGGGGGCGCCGGGTGCGGCTCGCGCGTCCCCCTCCACCGCGACAATTGAAAACACCGGTGTAGCCGGAACGACGAGCGCGACTGTGCCGATGGGTGCCACGCCACGCGATCCGCGCCACACCACGCCGCCGGACAGCCTCCGAGCCGAACCGTTCGCGCCGTCGCCGCTCGACGAGCATCCGAAGTCCGATCCGCTGAACGCGCGAGCCAGCGACGTGGACCGCAGCGCGATTGCCGCCGGCTTGGTGCCGGGCTCGGGCGCGGTCATGCAGCCGCCGGAAGTCATCCCCGAACGCGGGCAGCCGACTGCGGAGCCCGGTGCCCGGATGCCTAACGAGTATCTGGAGTACGAAGAAGATTTCCGCGCCCATTACGACGAACAGTACGCGTCCGACAACCCGCGTTACGAGGACTATGTGCCGGCTTATCGTTATGGCGCGGAGATCGGCAACGATGCGCGATTCCGCGATCGTCCGTGGGAAGAGATCGAGCCCGAAGCGCGGCGCTACTGGGAAACCACGTCGCCGGAGAGCACGTGGGAGCGCTTCAAGCTCGCGGTGCGTCATGGGTGGGAGCGGGTGACGGGACATCACCACGCCTAGACAGGCGAGCGGCGGATCAGGCTGTGGCCGCCGCCCGCGTAGGCCTCTCACACGCGGGTGCGGCCTTCGGGCATGCGACGCGCCGCCGGTTGTTGCGTTAGCGAAACGGCCCGTTACGCCGCGTGCCGCTTGACCCAGGCGACGTAGCGGTCGACGAAGGTTTGCAGGAACTTGCGCGTGCCGTCGTTCACGATCTCGCCTTTTTCGTTGATGACCGACAGATCGTGCTTGATGAAGACTTCGGGCTGGGCAAGCGTGGCGACGTCGAGGTAGGCGAGCACGTTGCGCAGATGCTGCTGCGCGAGCGCCGTGCCGGTTGCGCCAAGCGACGTGCCGATAATCGCGCCGGGCTTGTTGCCCCACGAGTTCGTGCCCCACGGGCGCGAACCCCAGTCGAGCGCGTTCTTCAGCACGCCCGGCATCGAGCGGTTGTATTCGGGCGTCACGAACAGCAGGCCGTTCGCGGCCTCGACCCGTTCCTTGAGCTTTTTACCGGCTTCGGGATAGTCGGCATCGTAGTCCTGGCAGTAGAGGGGCAAGGAGCCGATATCGATGAACTCGAAGGTGAAATCGGATGGAGCAAGGGAAATGACCGCTTGGGCCAACTGGCGATTGAACGAATCCCGCCGCAGACTGCCAACGACAACTGCAATGTGATAAGCCATGGTTCGCTTCCTCGGGTAAGGCGCTCGACGCGCAAAGAGTACGAGGTGTTCATCATAGGCAAAAGCCGCGCGAGTGGCGACGCGGGGCGACAAATTGGCGGAGCGGGACAGGCCGGAAGGCGGCTACGGAGATCGTGCCGGTGGATAACGATTTATCCCTGAAAGTTATCCACAAATTCACTGAATAACCTTGTGGATAACTGAGACTTTTGCCTTGTCAATCAAGCCCGCCCCCGGGCCGGGACGATTTGAGGCAAAGCGATGCAATGCATTTATCGAGGACCGGACCGGGTCGATGTTCTGTCCGGCCCTGCGCGTGCTTCGATCAGTTGCCGAAGAACACGTTGCAGTACGACGGCGGGCCGTTGCACGCGGCCGGAGCGGCAGCGTGAGCCACGCCGGAAGCAGCGGCAAACAGGGCGGCGGAAGCGATCAGGGCGGAAAGAATGCGTTTCATGGCAAAGGTCCTCGTCAGCGTGTGGTTTGCGATCTCGGGTGATCGTTGGCGTGAAGCATAGCGAGCCGCTCACTGCCCACAAACAGCGAAGATGGGAAGATATTTTCTTATAAAATGAAATAATTGGAATTATCCCTCTGTGTCAATTCGGTGGCAGAACGGCGCATGCCTGTTTGCCGTGCTGCCGATTGACCACCGTTTCGCCCACGACTTTAATTTCATTTTTCGAAATAATCTCTTGCCGTTGTCATAAGCTGCCGCGTCGCGCGACCAAGCTATCTGGCGATCGCAGACCGGAGATCTATGTTCAATACCGATTCGCTTGCGCAGGAGCGTGAGGGAGAATGGCGCACGCATCCGCAGACAGCGCAAGGACGATCATCCGCTCATGAATCGCGAAGTCTCAGAAGAACAGGCGCGGCAGTCCGTGCATCGAAGGAGCGCGACATGACGCAGCCACGTGGCGCGGCGCTCGACGATCCCGTCTATCTCGCGCAACTGCGGCGCGATCTCGTGCGCTTCGCGCGCCTGCAATTGCGCGACGCCGCGGCCGCCGAAGACGCCGTGCAGGAAGCCCTGACCGCCGCATGGACCCAGGCCGAGCGCTTCGCCGCGCAATCGGAACACAAGACGTGGGTGTTCGGCATCCTGCGCCACAAGCTCGTCGACACGCTGCGCGCGCGGCGGCGCACGATCAATCTGTCGGCGCTCGAAACCGAACTCGACGGCGAGGCGCTGCTCGATCGCGAGCTGTTCAAGGACAACGGCCACTGGTCGAGCGAGACGAAACCGCGCCCGTGGCCGACGCCCGAAACCGCGTTGCGCCAGCAGCAGTTCTGGACCCTCTTCGAGATGTGCCTCGATCATCTGCCTGAGCACATTGGGCGCGTATTCATGATGCGCGAGTTTCTCGACCTCGATATCGCGGCCATCTGCACCGAATTGCAGATCAACGCGAATCATTGCAGCGTGCTGATCTATCGGGCGCGCTTACGGCTACGCACGTGTCTGAGCGAAAAGGGCTTATCGAGCGAGGATGCCAATGGGGAAGTGTAAGAACATCACGCGGCTGCTATCCGACGCGCTCGACCGGTCGCTGACAAGCGGCGAGTGGCTTGCGATCCGCCTGCATCTGCCGACGTGCAGCGGCTGCCGTAACTATCGCAAGCAGATACGGTTGTTGCGAGCGGCCGCGCACACGGTCAGCGGAATCGAGTCGGCGGATGCGGCGGGGAATGACGAGCGGTGAAATTCAAGCGATGGGATGCAGAGGCTCTGGACGGAGCGCTGAGGGCGTAGCAAGGCTTGGACGCCTGGCACGGCGCCTGTGCCTCGATGTGCCATTCACTGTCCGCTGTTCGCTTGCTTCGGTGTTGGCGGCGCCAGCGATCAACGCTCGGCCGGTGGCGTGTCGCGATAGCGTTCGAAAAAACGCGCATGCGACGCTTCATCGATAAGGACGGGATTGGCTTCGGTCCGTGCCAGATGTTTCGCGAGCTGCGCACGGGTGCGAATCGGCCGAGGCGCGAAATTGCCGCCGCAATTCGCGGCAGACGTTGCGCAGTCGCGTCAGCGCACAGACCTCGCAGAACGTGCATTCGTACGTGCAGATCATCGCAGCGGGCGCGTTCGGCGGCAGCGACTTGCCGCAACCTTCGCAGGACGGTCTCAGCTCGAGCCTATCGGCGGCTCCGCTTCAGGAACGCGAGGCGCGGGGGGCGTCTCGCTCTCCGGTCAGTGTAAGCGGCCGGCCGCTCGCGGCGGAAGGAGCGGTGCGGGAGCGCCGGCCTACCGTGCGTGCATACGTCGATCGCCGGCAATGACGATACGCCTCGCTCCCGTTGCGTGGCATCGTTACGTCAGCACGTTCCACAACACGAGCGTCAACGCGAGTCCGACGACCGATACGATCGTCTGCAACACCGACCAGACCAGCACCGTCTGTTTCAATTGCAATCCGAAGTATTCGCGAACCATCCAGAAACCCGCGTCGTTGACGTGGCAGAAAAATACCGAGCCCGCGCCGATCGCGAGTGCCATCAGCGAATTGTGTGTCGCGCTGAGGCCGGCCACGACCGGCGCGACGATGCCGGCCGTGGTCGTCGTGGCGACCGTTGCCGAACCGGTGGCCTGACGCAGCGCGACCGCGATGAGCCAGGCGAGCAGAAGCAACGGCATATGCGAGCCGAGCGCGATCTTGCCGATCGTCGTGCTGATACCCGCGACGACGAGCGCCTGCTTCAAGCCGCCGCCCGCGCCGATGGTCAGCAGCAGCGCGGCGATCGGCGGCAGGCTTTTGCGCAGAATGCCGCCGACGCGCTCGCGCGCCATGCCACGCGACCAGCCGAGCGCGACCACCGCGAACAATACGGTGAGGCCAAGCGCGACCAACGGTTCGCCGAGAAAATTCAGCGCATCGAAGAGGAATGTTTCGGGCTGCAGCAGCAGCTTCGCGACCGTGCGCCCGAGCATCAACACGACGGGCAGCAGGATCGTAATCAGCGAAATCGCGAAGCTCGGCGGCTCGGTGCCGTTTTCTTGCGCCGTGAAGAGCTTGCCCATTTCTTCAGGCTCGCCGACCTGTATCCGCTTGGATAACCAGACACCATAGAGCGGCCCCGCGAGAATCACGGCCGGAATCGCGACGATCAAACCAAGCCCGAGCGTGAGGCCGAGGTCGGCGTGCAGCGCGCTCACCGCGATCAGCGGACCCGGATGCGGCGGCAGCAACGCGTGCAGCGTCGTCATGCCGGCGAGCGCGGGAATCGCGATGCGCAGGATCGGCTGCTGCGAGCGGCGCGCCATCACGAAGATGATCGGCACCATCATCACGAGGCCGACTTCGAAGAAGAGCGGCAAGCCGATCAGCAATGCGACGACGGCCATCATCCACGGCAGCGTGCGTGGCGTCGAATGTTTGAGGATGGTCGACACGAGTCGGTCGGCCGCGCCCGATTCGGCCATCAGCGCGCCGAGCATCGCCCCGAGCGCGATGATGATGCCGACGTCGCCGAGCAACGCACCCGCGCCTTTGCTGAAGGCGCTCGCCACCGCTTCGAGCGGCAGACCGGCCGCAAAGCCCGCCGCGAACGTGCCGACGAGGATCGACAGGAACGGCGCGAGCTTGAGCACGCTGATGAAGACGATGATCAATGCGAGCCCGAGCACGCACGACAGGATGAGCTGCGTATCGTGGGCAGCCCACGGGGTGAGTGTTGTTATCGGATGCACGGAGGTCCTTTTTCGATTGGTTGATGCGGACGTGGTTTTGCGTGATTGCCCGGCGGCGTTGGGGGTTCACGCTTTCAGACGTTTGGGCGACTGGCCGATTGTAGCGGCGGGGAACGACAGGCTGCAGTGTGGTGGGCTTGGGCTTGGGCTTGGGCTTGGGCTTGGGCTTGGGCTTGGGCTTGGGCTTGGGCTTGGGCTTGGGCTTGGGCTTGGGCTTGGGCTTGGGCTTGGGCTTGGGCTTGGGCTTGGGCTTGGGCTTGCGTCGTGCGATGTGACGGGTACACATGGCAATGCTTCGCTGCGACCGCGTGATTTGCTTATGCGAATTTATCGGTTCGTCCAGGCGGACAGACGAATTATCGTCGGAGCCAATCGGGCCATTTTGCGTCCGTCTTTTTTACGAGCATGTTCATGTCCCGTCATTCGCCGCTCACGCGCCGCGCGTTTCTGACCAGCGTAGGGGCTTCACTGGCCGCCGCCGCGTTGCCTATCGTCTCCACGTCCGTGTTTGCCGCCGATGCGCACGTAAAGGAATTTCGCATCGGCTATCAGAAAGCAGCGAGCACCCTCGTGCTGCTCAAGGCGCACGGTACGCTCGAAAAACGGCTTGCGCCGCTCGGCATCGGCGTCAAATGGACCGAGTTTCCGGCCGGCCCGCAGTTGCTCGAAGGACTCAATGTCGGCGCGATCGACTTCGGCTACGTGGGCGAGGCGCCGCCCATCTTCGCGCAGGCAGCGGGCGCGAACTTCGTCTACACCGCGTATGAAATTCCGACGCCGCACGCCGAAGGCATCCTCGTGCATCCCGATGCGCCGATCAAAACATTGGCCGACCTGAAGGGAAAGAAAATCGCGCTGAACAAAGGCTCCGATGTGCACTGGTTCCTGGTGGCCGCATTGCAGAAGAACGGCGTGAAATTCAACGAGATTCAGCCCGTCTATCTGCCACCCGCTGATGCGCGCGCGGCCTTCGAACGTGGCGCGGTGGATGCATGGGCGATCTGGGACCCGTTCCTCGAAGCCGCGAAGCGACAGTCGAATGCGCGCCTGCTCGCGGATGCCGAAGGCATCGTGAGCCACCATCAGTTTTTCTTGAGCGCTCGGCCGTTTGCGCAACAGAACGGCGACGTGCTCGCCATCGCGATGGACGAAGTCGGCAAGGAAGGGGAGTGGGTGCGAGGGCACTATAGCAAGGCCGCGGCGCAACTCGCGCCGATTCAGGGGCTCGACGCGAGCGTGATCGAATCAGGCCTGCGCCACTACGCGCATATCTACAAACCTGTCGATCCCAACGTGCTTGCGGAACAACAACGTATTGCAGATACGTTCAGCGAACTGCGCCTGATCCCGACGAAGATCGTCACCAGAGACGCAGCGCTGGCAAGCAACGCCTAGCGTCGGCGCGTGAGCTTGCGCCACGCGCATCCTTGACGTCAGTACTCGCCCATTTGCTCAGGCGAAGAGTGCGGCGACGTTTTCAGGCGGGCGGCCGATCACGGCACGCCCGTTTCGCACGACGATCGGACGTTGCAGCAGGATCGGATGCTGCGCCAATGCGTCATACAACTGCGCGTCGCTCAGCGACGGATCGGCGAGATTGAGTTCTTTGTATTCGGCTTCGGTGTCACGGATCATTTCGCGGACCGGACAGCCGAGTTGTGCATTGATCTGTTTGAGTTCGGCAACGGTACGCGGTTGTTTCAAGTACTCGACGATCTCGGTTGCTTCGTTCGCGCTGTTGTAGGTACTCGTGATCAGTTCACAGGCGGCGCGCGATTTGGAGCAACGGGGGTTGTGGTAGATGGTGATCATTGAGATTGAGCGGTTCGGTTTGGGTTTGCGTTCCAGGGTCTGGCGACGAGGTAGTAAAAGGGATTTTAGCGGGTGGGGGGCGGTTGGGTGTTGAGCTTGGCGGGGTCGCCTGTTGAGCCGTGGTTGGATGACGGCTGCGGGGCACGTGGTTTATCGGCTCCCGAGTTTATGCGCATAAACCGGCCCTCGCTTCGGCTAGCGGCGAGGTCGAGAATTGAATTCTGGTTTTCCTGGAGAAATTCACGCGGGGCTAGTGATTCAGGTAAAGGGCTCTCGCGAAGATCGGCGTAGGCAACCTTCCGCCAAACCCCAAAGCCGTTTGCCCCGCCGCCTGATGCGCCATCGGCGCCTCGTAGCGTTGCCCTCTTCGATAGACATCAATCCTTGCCGGGATGACCCGGACTTTATGCGCATAAAGTCCCGCAGGCGCGTCGCACGCCGCAGGCGGAAATCAACGGCACATGTCTCAGTAGCTGCCGACGCAAAGCCAAACCTCTTTGTCCCAAGACCACACACTCAAAGCAGCTCGCCCCTCTCTCAATACTTCATTCCCCGATTGCGCCCACGACGAGAAAACCTCTCGCGCCTTCTCTCCATCACCGCGAGCCGGTCATCGCATCATCTCTCGCGAGCGCTCCTGTCATCTTTATGCGCATAAACGTCTGCCGAACGGCTAATTTTCATTTCTATTTACTCAAGTCATTTGAAATAGGAAATCAACCAGGTAAAATCCAACTGCGTCTAAAAAGAGGAGGTGAAATTTGGCTGCAGAAATCATCGCGGTAACACAGCAGAAGGGTGGCGTCGGGAAAAGCACAATCGCGATGCATCTCGGCGCTGCGTTTCACGAGAAAGGTAAACGCGTTCTCGTCGTCGACGCAGATGGCCAAAACACGCTGATCCACTGGGCCAGCGCTTCCTCTGACGGCGACGTCGGCATCCCATTCCCTGTCGTCAATCTCTCTGAGGCGGGCAGTCAGATCCACCGCGAGATCAAGAAATTCGTGGCTGACTACGACATCATCGTCGTCGACTGTCCGCCTTCCATCACCGAAAAAGTCTCCGGCGTCGTACTGCTTGCGGCGAGCGTGGCAGTCATCCCAACGTCGTCATCGCCCGCCGATTACTGGTCGAGCATCGGCCTCGTCAAGCTGGTTCAGCAAGCCCAAGTCATGAACGAAGACCTGCGCGCCGTCTTCCTGCTCAACAAGACGGAAGAGAAGCGGATGCTGACGCGCGAACTGAAACGCGCGCTCGAAGAACTCGGCTTCCCTTTGTTGAAGACCCAGATTCCAACGCGCGAAGCCTACAAACAGGCCATGGCGCTAGGGCAGACGGTGCTGCAGATGACCGACCGCGGCGCCAAGCTCGCCGCTATCGAAGTCAGGGCGTGCGCGAATGAGATCGCCGCCCTGCTCCCCTGAATTTATGCGCATAAAGGAGCCTGAATGAAACCGTCCCAATTCGCCAAAGGCTTTCAAGCACGTCCTGACACGACCAGCAGCGAAAAGCGCACCGCGCTCGACCGTCTGAACGCGATCGACGGTCTGGTCAAAAACGCGCCGCAAAATCCCGCAGCAGCCGGACGCGCGATACCTGCCGTCGTACCGCCAGGCATGCAGGAAATCGATGCCGTCGACACCGCCAACGAATCGGCGGCGTATCGTGCATGGCGGCTCGAGCACGGCTATCGTCCGGGCCAGGTCATCGAGCTTGCGCTCAAGACGATCAAGCCGAGCCCGTTCAATCCAAGGCACTTCTATCTGAAGTCGTCGATCGCCGAGCTCGCCGTCAATCTGGCTAAGCAAGGGCAGCAGCAAGCCATTCACGTCATTCCCGACTACGACAATCCCGGCACCTACTTCGTCAGCGACGGCGGCCGGCGCGTACGCGCCTTGAAGGAAGCGAACAAGGAATCGGTGAAGGCGATCGTCATCGATCTGCCGATCGGCCTGCAGAGCTACAAGCTCGGCTACGACCTCAATGTCCAGCGCGACTCGCAGACCGTGTTCGACAATGCGGTCGTCTGGAAGCGATTTCTCGATGAACGGCATTTCCAGAGCCAGAAGGAGCTTGCCGAACACCTTGGGCTCGATGAATCGACGGTCGCGGTCGCGCTGTCCGTCGCCAAGTTGCCGGAAGCCGTGATGCACGAGATGGTCGCGCGCCCCGACCGCTTCGGCTCGAACATGGCTTACCAGGTGGGCCGCTATCACACGGCGCGCGGCGCGGAAGCCACACTGCGCTTGATCAACCGAATCCTTGCCGACGACCTGAGCACGCGCCAGGTCGCCGACATCGTCCAGGGCAGGGCGACCGCGCAGGAAAGCGCCAAGCCCGCCGGTCGGCAGCGCTACGCGCAACGTCTGGAAATCAAACTGGAAGGGGTATCGGTCGGCGATCTCAAGTCCTACGGGGACGACCGGCTCGAGCTGCGCCTGAAAGGCCTCACGCGCGAGAAACGCGACGACATTCTGCGGCAGATTGAAAAGATGCTGAAGTAAGCGGACGAGGTGGCCACGCAAATGCGCAGCGCCACCCGCCATTCGCGACGGCCGGTTATCGCGCGGCAGACCCCGCTCAGGCCGCGCGCGACTGGCTCAGCGTAAAGGCAAGCAGATCGCCATCGGTCGGCTCGCCCCAAGTCTTGCGCGAAAGCCAGTCGAAGAACGCCGTTTCGACGATTTTCGAATCCAGCCCACGGCGGCGCCAATCGTCGCGCAGGTGCGAACCGAGCCCCGGCAGTTCCTCCTCCTCGAACGACTGCCGCGCCATATCCCGTTCCGCGTCACCCTGTTCGTTGTATAGCTCGTAGGCCTGCTTGCGGCGATACGCCGAATATTCGCCCAGCAGACGCGCCTTGAGGTCGTCGGCCGGCGTCGCGACGGCTTTACCCACGCCGACAGCGGTCGGCAGCGCCTCGACAGGCGGTGCATAGCCTTTTTTCAACGCATCCTTGAACAGCGCGGGCGCGCTGCGCACCGGCGGCAGCGAAGTACTGCGCATGCGCTGCTCGGTCATCTGCAAAGCCGCGCGGATACGATTTTCCTCGCTGTCCGCATAGAGCGTCTGCGCTTCCTTGAGTGGAATGCCGATCTTCACCATGCGATCGACGAGCGTGCTATCAAACACGTTCGGATGTTCGTCGAGCGCGAGCATCGGCTGCTTGCGCTCGGTCACGCGAAACTGGATTTCGGCGACGCGCCGTCCCTCGCGATGCTCGATCAGCTCGACGAAAATGTTCGTGACCGCATTGACCTCGGCGATGGCCGGACGCAGATAATCGCGCTTGAAATACTTGTACTCGCGCTTCGCTTCGTCGCCGGCTTCCGTGTCCGGTGTGCCCGACAGAATCGGACGCCACCATTCCCACGTCTCGCGCATCGTCAGATGACTCGGGTTGGTCAGATAGCGCACGCAGATCTCGTACAGCGCGAGGCCGGCGCTACTGCGCAACTGGCTCTGGAATTGCAGGCTCAGACGCGCGTACTGAACCGGATCGAGCAGCTTCTTCTTGATCTTCGGCGCGAACGAAAACTCGACCCAGACACGTCGGGTGGTCGGATCTTCGAGAATTTCCGCGTCCGCGATCAGCGTCGAAATACCCCATTTACGGCCAGGCTTCTGACTGGACGTGCCGGTGCTCCATTCGACCTGCACCGACACCATGCGGCGCAAGTGTTCCTTGACGAGCGCCGTATCGTTCGAATCGAATGCCGAATTCGCGACGATGTCCGACAGCAGCGCGCGGTACGTGTCGCCCGACTCGTCGGCCTGCTGGGCCACCGCGAGCAGCACGTTGAAGAGCTTGCGGGTCAGCAGCGTGATCTTGCCGCTCTTGGGCTGGATCGCGATCGCCTCGACGGCTTTGCGCAACTCAGCCGAACTCGGGCTGACTACATCGGTCTTTTTCGCGCGCTTCGTGGCCATGCGTCGGGGTGAGAAGGGGGAATTTCGCGTGAGCATACCGGCTGGGGTGATACGCGTCTATAGCGTCCCTCTCACCATTGCCGGTGAAGTGAGTTTACGAAGCGCGGCTCACCTCGAACCACTCCCGAAAACCCTCACCTCAGCCGTCTGCCGCTAGGTTCGGGGTGTCCTTGCAGGTCGCGGCGTTTGCCGATCCGGACAGATTCGCAGTCCACGGGAACGGGGAGTTTTTGATCCCGAACTTCCTCACCTCAAAAAATTGCGGATTTTTTTGAGGCTGCGCGTAAACAAGAGGGACTCGGTGGCGTAACGACCGGGTGGCGAAGTCGCCCCTCCGCAGCTTTGTCACCGGCAGGATCGCGTCCAGCGGCGCAGACCCGACGCTTCAATGGCACCGATGCAAAGAAATGCGCTCAGCCCCCTCTCCAATGCTCTGCTCAAGCAGTCGCTTCCCGTTTGTTCGGCGTTGCGCTCGCAACTTCTCCGTTCACCCAAACGGCTCAAAACAATGGCCAAAGTCCATCGTCAACCGTGGGTTTCCTGCCGTTAACTCAGCCTCTCTTCCGCGATATCCCCGAAAAAGCTCACCTCGACGCCACTGAATCACGTGAGGTGATGCACGCTCAAGCCGCGCCAGCACCGACCTGCGCCGAAAAACTCTCCCGAAAAGTCTCACCTTTAGGTATTCCCGAGAGCGACGCGAGGTTGCCACGGAAAGTCCCGAAAAACCTCACCTTTGCCGACGGTCCAAATAATTATCAATGATTTCAGTAGGTTAGAGTAATCCACAAACGTTACCAATCGCCTCGATCTCCCGAAAATTCTCACCTCAAATCACTTTGGGACCTCGAAGGTCTCCCCGCTTACCGGCTCCAATCCTCCTGAAAAACCTCACCCGTGAAATCCAGTCTCCCATGGAGCCGGTAGATCGTAACGGCCATCAGACGGGCATCTCCAGCCGATGAACCTGATTTTTCTCCCGTATTTCCTCACCTTAACGTCCGAAAACCCTCGTAGCACTTCCCGAAAAGCCTCACCTTTAGCGAAATTGTCCGCCTGAGCAGCCTCGCAGATCGAGCCAAACGCTCACGTCCCGGATCCGCTCACCTTTCCGATCCTCGTGGCCACCAGCCAGTCAACGCCGCGGACAAATCTGGATTACAAAATCCGCTCCTGTCCTGTAAAAGCTCACCTTAGGGCTCCGAATGCTCAAAATTGAGGCAAAAACGACCTGCTGGCCCCGTAAAACCTCACCTTCAATCTGCATTTTCTCCCGACTCATCTCACCAATGGGGTTAACAGCCCAAAAACAACCCAGAAAATCAGTGCTCGCAAGACTCCCGAAAGCGCTCACCGTTGGGCCTGCCGGCCCAGGAAGAGCTTTTCGCGTGTGGCCGGGCGATTCACGGCGCCAGGCTCCCGCAAAACCTCACCTTTCGCCAAACCGCCCGTATACGTCGTTTCCTGAACTCGCTCACGTTCTGTCCCGGACCTTCTCACCAGGCTCCCCGAACCCCATCACTCGAGGTTCCCGCAGAATCTCACCACGTCTCCCGCAAAGCTTCACCTTGTCGGCTTGAACCCCCCGCCAGATAAGGGTTTGCCGAGGCGTTAACGTTTTTAACAAGGGTTCAAAGGTGTTTACTTTTATTACTCTCAAGCTTTTCCACCCCGCGAGCTTCCGAAACACTACATCCTCAATCCGCCAACGCTCGTGAAACAGTGCGCGATCATTGAAAAATCAATAAAAGCTCTTTCTTTACAAGAGCTTATTAGCTATTCTTCGTTTTGTTTCACGGAAATAAAACTGTCACGCAGGTTCAGCAGTGCTTTGCTCCCTCAAAAGCACATCTGTTTACCTCAATCCCCTCGTCACGGATAAATTGGTAGCAAACGCTACGTAAATTGTTATGATTCATCCAATTCGAGCAACATCGAGGTTGATATGAATCTGGATCAGGAACGGCAAACCATTCGGGACGAGCTTGAAGCCATGCGTGCCCAAGGCATGCGCCGGCAGGATCTTTCACTGCACGCCTGCAAGCGGCTCTTTTTCGATCTGGGCATTCGCCCGTCGATGGCTGCGGTTCGCGATCTGACACAAACCGGCAGCGCTAGCGACATTCCAAAAGACATCGATCACTTCTGGGAACGCATCCGCAATGTCTCGCGCGTCAAGGTCGGCGCCGGTGCGATCCCGAAAGCGCTCGAAGAACGTGCCGGCGAACTGCTCGGCGTGCTGTTTGAAGAAGCCGTGGCCGAGGCAAAAGCGGCACTCGATAGCGAACGCGAAGAAATCCATGCGCAAATCGGCGCTGCCGATCTGCGTACCCGCGACGCGGAAATTCGCCGTGACGCAGCCGATGAGGCCGTCAAACGCAGCGAAATGCGAGCCGAAGCCGCTTGGGAACGTGTCCGGGTGCTAGAAACCGAGCTATCGAGCGCGACCACGCACGGCAATATCCATCTCGAGGGATTGCAAGCGACCACGCGACGACTCGACCAGGAAAACGAGACGCTCCGCCAGCGTCTCGAAACCGAGCAAGCGACGAACGCAACGCTGCGCGACCGGATCGACGCACTACACGTCGAATTGCGGCAAAGCACCGAACACTATGCGCAGCAGATCAAGGACGCGGTTGCCGAGGCCGAGCGACGCGTCAAGCCGATGCTGGTCGAGCTCGATTCGCTGCGCAGCATGGCCGCGACCTATCAATCCGGTGTGCGCGACGCGAGCCGCAAGGAATTCGAGTTCATTCAGCAGATTGCCGCGGCCAAGGCTCGTGGGGACCGGCTCGACGCGCAATTGCGCGAACAGTCGGATGAGGTGGACACGTTGACCAGGGAAGTCGCGATGCTGCGCGGCCAGCAAGGTATCGACCCGGCGATCGCCGCCCTGCTTTGCTCGCTGGTCAACGCCGGCCGGCTCACGAACGAAGAGTTGAGCATGATCGGCACTGCGGCGGACGGTCACGTGACGTTGCCTGCGCGCTGCCCGAAATGCGAGGAAGGTGAGCCGGAGTTGTCGCAGGTCGATCACCGTTTCGAGCTGCTTTGCCCAGAGTGTGAGCATTCCTCGGGCCTCGGCGAATCAAGGCTGGCGGCGGTTAGCCAGTTTCTGTCAGACGCTGCGGCCGCACAGTCCACGCGAGCTGTCGATATCGTGCGATAGCGGATAAAGCGCTAAAGGTGAGGAAATCCGGGAGTCAAGAGGTGAGGACTTTCAGGGTGGGTTTTCTCCCGTTGTATTCGTCAAACGCCCGTCACGCCGAGGTGTCGACAAAGGTGCCGCTGCTGGATCCGGCACATTGGCGGCCGGCGAATCCTGCTGATCCATCCACGTTTGCCACGCGCGATACAGCCGGTTGGCGGACACCGCCTGCACGAAGCCGAGCCACTGACCGACCTGTTCGGCCTCGACCCCGCTTTCGAACAGGTCCGCCGCAAATGTGTTGCGCAAAGTCTGTGGACTCGCGCGCGACGTTCTCGATCCGGCGATTCCCGCAGCATCGACCAGCGCATCGACGGCGCGCAGCATCGTGGCTTTGTGCATCGGCCGCCCGGACGGCGCTGCGGGAAACACGAGATTGCCGGCCAGTTCCGTCAGACGTCGTTCGGCGAGCCACGCGTCGAGAATGGCCGTTGCGAATGGCGCAAGCCGTGTACGTCGCGTCAGCATCGGATTGGCCGACTCGATCGTGACCCACGGCGAACCCGCATTGACGCAACTAACCGTGAGGGATGCCGCCTCGCCGGTCTTCAGTCCACCGCCGAGAAACACGGCAATCAAGGCGCGATCACGCCGTTCTCTCCAGCGTTGCGCCGCCGACAAATCCGGCAATGGCGCAAACAGATGCGCGATCAAGGCGGTTCGCTCGGCATGCGTGAGAAAACCGGTCGGGTCATTATCGCGTGCATTGCGCCACGCAGCTTCGCCATCCTGAGCAATAAAGCGAGCTGGGTTGGTCGAGGCGGATTCGATCTCGCGAACGTGATCGAGTACGCGCTCGATCAGCCTTAAATAGCGGACTCGTTGCGTTTTCCGTATTTCGAGTCCAGCGACAAATTCGGCGATCGCGTGCGAGTCGACCGTGGCCAGGCTTTTTTGCTGCGTACCGAGCCAGTCGAGAAACTGTCCCCACTGCGCCTGATAGACCAACGCGGAAGAACGTCTGAAATGCTGCTTCGCTAGCCATGCGTCGAAAGCGATCTGAGGATCGAGACGCCAGTCTTCGCGCTGCTGATCGAAGAGATCGGTCGAAGGCGCGGGACGTGGGACAGGGTCGGACAGATGAGGAGGTGACATCGGTATTCTTTCCGTTAGTTGCGCCTTTGCTGTGCCTATTGTAGGCGGCAATGGACACCGGATCGGAACGCAAAACACAAACCGGAGCGAAAAGCCGAAGAAAATCAACCTGCTGCCGTATCACCCGCCCCAGGCACGCGCGCGTTTCAGTGTCATATCGCGCGGCACCGGTTGCGTGGCGGCGAGACGTGCCGCTTCCCGCGCCGCGTCTTCGTAGGCGTTAACGGCAAACGCAAACACTGCGGGCAGCGCATTGGACGAGCCGAAATCCACGGTGTCATCGGTTTCGGGATAGGGCAGATCGGATGGCCGCTCGAACAGGCCCAGCATCACGGCATCGTGCCGGCTTGCGAAGCCGAGATCGGCCAACGCCTCGGCTTCGATGGCATGCAGCAGACGCCACGTGAGCGGCACCTGTTTGACGATGTAGCGGGCCGCGATATTGCGCACGATATGTTCGAGATCGCGCGCGGCGGTCTGATAACGCAGCGCGGCCAGAGCTTGATCGGTAGGGTTCGCTTTCAGGTTGTTCATTATCGGCTCCAGTCGACAGATAATACTGTACAAACATACAGTATTGAGCGCAACCTCGGCCGAATGGCCTATTTCACCAACGGCCCGTCATCCGCTTGTCACCGGTCGCCCGATCTGCCGCGCCCCGCCGCTCAACCGTGAATCACGACCAGCAACGCTTTCGCCTCACCCTTGCCGGCATTGCGAATCGCATGCGGTTCGTCCGCGACATAGCGCGCGGTGTCCGCTGCCTTGAGCCGCTTCGTCGTACCGGCCGCCTCGACTTCGATCGATCCGTTCAGCACGGTCAGATGCTCGCGCGTGCCGGGTTCGTGGGCGTTCGACACGAGCGCTCCGCCCGGCTGTAGCGTCAACTCGTACCACTCGAACTTGCCGGCCAGCTCGATCGGCCCCCACACCCGCAATTGATATTTCGCATCATGGCCGCTCAAGGTCGGAATGTCGTGCGCGCCGGAGACCGCGATCGCTTCCGGCGCCTTCGGCGGCGCAAACAACGAATCGAGGTTCACGCCAAGCGCATTGGTGAGCCGCCACGCGACCGCGATCGTCGGATTGGCCTTGTCGCGCTCGATTTCCGACAGCATCGATTTCGACACGCCCGCCGCGCGCGACAGATCGTCGAGCGTCATGCGCCGCTCGGCGCGCAGCCGCTGAATCTGCTCGCCGACGCGCGGCGGTGCAGCATTGACCGGCGCCGCCGTCGTGCCCGCGGCGGACGCTGTTTGGGCCGTTGCCTTGCGCGCGGTGCGGCGGATACCCGAACTTGCCATTTCCTGACCTATCGTTTAGAGTTGTTCGATATACCGGATTTTAGTTCGAAAAAACGAAAATATCCGATAAAGCTGACAGCCGACTATAACAGGCCGCCTCGCTGCTGCACACGCCGTCGATGCGGACTATGCTGATGTCAAGCGCCGACGTTCAGTGCAGCGACTCAGCGCAGCGAGTCAGGTCGTCTCCTTCATCTCTCCGGAGTCTCGTTCATGCGTGACCAATGTGACCAGTACCTTGCCCATCTGCGCGGCACCCTCGCGCAGATCCGCGCCGATGGCTTTTACAAGAGCGAACGCGTGATCGCGAGTCCGCAATCGGCCGACGTGCGTCTTGCCGACGGCACGGACGTGCTGAATTTTTGCGCGAACAATTACCTCGGCCTCGCCGGCGACGCGCGGCTCATCGACGCCGCGAAAGCAGGGCTCGACAAGGACGGCTTTGGCATGGCGTCGGTGCGTTTCATCTGCGGCACGCAGACCGTGCACAAGCAACTCGAGGAAGCGCTCGCCGCGTTCCTGCAAACCGACGACTGCATTCTCTATTCGAGCTGTTTCGACGCGAACGGCGGCCTGTTCGAAACGCTGCTCGACGAAAACGACGCGATCATCAGCGACGAGCTGAATCACGCGAGCATCATCGACGGCGTGCGGCTGTCGAAGGCGAAGCGCTTTCGCTACAGGAACAACGATCTCGCCGATCTCGAAGCGCGCCTGAAGGAAGCCGACGCCGCTGGCGCGCGCTTCAAGCTGATCGCGACCGACGGCGTGTTCTCGATGGACGGCATCATCGCGAATCTCGCGGGCATCTGCGATCTCGCGGACCAATACGGCGCGCTCGTGATGGTCGACGACTCGCACGCGGTCGGCTTCATTGGCGAACACGGGCGCGGCACGCCCGAGCATGGCGGAGTGATGGCGCGCGTCGACATCATCACCGGCACGCTCGGCAAGGCGCTCGGCGGCGCATCGGGTGGCTACGTCGCCGCGCGCAAGGAGATCGTCGAATTGCTGCGGCAGCGCTCGCGTCCCTACCTGTTCTCGAACACGCTGACGCCGAGCATCGCCGCCGCTTCGCTGAAAGTGCTCGAATTGCTCGCGAGCGACGAAGGCGCGCGATTGCGCGCACGTGTGCGCGAAAACGGCGCGCATTTCCGCGGCAAGATGAGCGCGCTCGGCTTCACGCTCGTGCCGGGCGAACATCCGATCATTCCGGTGATGCTTGGCGACGCGCAACTCGCGGGGAAGATGGCCGACGCGCTGCTGAAGGAAGGCGTCTACGTGATCGGCTTTTCGTTTCCGGTCGTGCCGCGCGGCCGCGCGCGCATTCGCACGCAGATGAGCGCCGCGCATACGCCCGAACAGATCGATCGCGCCGTCGAGGCGTTCGCGCGCGTCGGCCGCGAACTTGGCGTGATCCCGGCCTAGTCGCCGCGCGATTCGAACGGAGACGCAAATGAAAGCATTGGCAAAACTCGAACGCGCACCGGGCCTCACGCTCACGGACGTGAAGAAGCCGGAAGTCGGCCATAACGACGTGATGATTCGCATCACGCGCACCGCGATTTGCGGCACCGACATTCATATCTGGAAGTGGGACGACTGGGCGCAAAAGACGATTCCCGTGCCGATGCACGTCGGCCATGAGTACGTGGGCGAAATCGTCGAGATGGGGCAGGAAGTGCGCGGCTTTGCGATCGGCGATCGCGTGTCGGGAGAAGGGCACATTACGTGCGGCTTCTGCCGCAACTGTCGCGCGGGGCGCCGTCACTTGTGCCGCAATACGGTCGGCGTCGGCGTGAATCGCGAGGGCGCGTTCGCCGAGTATCTGGTGATTCCGGCCTTCAACGCATTCAAGATTCCGCCGGAAATTTCCGACGATCTCGCCGCGATCTTCGATCCGTTCGGCAATGCGACGCACACGGCGCTGTCTTTCAATCTCGTCGGCGAAGACGTGCTGATTACCGGCGCGGGACCGATCGGCATCATGGCGGTCGCGATTGCGAGGCACGTCGGCGCACGCAACGTCGTGATTACCGACGTCAACGACTATCGCCTCGAACTTGCGCGCAAGATGGGCGCGACGCGCGCGGTGAACGTGTCGCGCGAATCGCTGCGCGACGTGATGCACGATCTGCATATGACAGAAGGCTTCGACGTCGGCCTCGAAATGTCGGGCGTGCCGAGCGCCTTCACGGGCATGCTCGAAGCGATGAACCACGGCGGCAAGATCGCGTTGCTCGGCATTCCGCCCGCGCAAACTGCGATCGACTGGACCCAGGTGATCTTCAAGGGCCTCGAAATCAAGGGCATTTATGGGCGCGAGATGTTCGAGACCTGGTACAAGATGGTCGCGATGCTGCAAAGCGGCCTCGATCTGTCGCCGATCCTCACGCACCATTTCAAGGTCGACGATTATCAGCAGGCCTTCGCGACGATGCTCTCCGGCGAGAGCGGCAAGGTGATTCTCGACTGGACCGCCGCCTGAGCGAGCACGGCGCAGTTCGATTGACCGACGCCCGCGGCGCTTACGCGCCTGCGGGCGTTTTCACGAATTCGGCCTGAATGCGCACGTGAATGTCGTCGCCGACGGCCGGATACCACGTCGCCAAACCGAACTTCGCGCGGCTGAAATGGCCGTCGGCGGAAAAGCCGAGCGTGTCTTTCTTCGTCAGCGGATCGGGTGCGAAGCCGTTGAACGTGACGTCGAGCGTTACCGGTTGCGTGACGCCGCGTATCGTCAGATTGCCGCTCAGCGTGCCGCGCGCGTCCCCTGTGCGCTCGAAACGCGTGCTCGCGAAGCGAATCTCCGGATAGCGCGACACGTCGAGCATGCTGTCGCTCTTCACCATCCTGTCGAGCAGCGGCACGTTCGTGTCGATGCTCGCGGCGTCGATCGTGACCGATGCCGTGCTGCGTTCGAGGCCGCCCTCGTTCCAGTCGAGTTGCCCCTGCTTGCGATCGAAGCGCATCGTAAAGCGCGAGTACTTGAAGTGATCGACGTCGAACGTGATGCTCGTGTGATCCGGGTCGATGTCGTAGCGGCCGACCGGCACGCGCGCTTCGTTCCGGCTGACCGAATGCGTGAGCACCTGCACCGGCGTGCAGGCCATCGCAGTGAGCAGCGTGACGCCGAGCAGCGCCCGCATCCATGCGGTGCGAACAGAAGAGGAGTTCATCGAAGCCGTTCCGGTTGAGCGATCTTCGTCACGATAGCAGCAAGCGCAGCCTGCGCGCGGAAACTCCATAACGATCACACAGGGTCGGAAAAACTTGACGAAGGAGAATGATCGTTCTACCTTTCGTCCATGACACGCGAAACCCTTAGCGACCCGACACCGACCGGCCAGGCGCGCGAGCGTCTGCTCGATGCGGCCGAAGCGCTGATTTACGCCGGCGGCATCCACGCAACCGGCGTCGACGCGATCGTGCGGCAATCCGGCACCGCGCGCAAAAGCTTCTACACGCATTTCGAATCGAAAGATGCGCTCGTGGCGGCTGCGCTCGAACGGCGCGACGAACGCTGGATGAACTGGTTTATCGCCGGCACGCAGCGGCGCGGCAAGACTGCGCGCAAACGCCTGCTCGGCATGTTCGACGTGCTGCGCGAATGGTTTGCTTCGGCAGATTTTCATGGCTGCGCGTTTCTGAACGCGGCCGGCGAGATCGCTTCCGCCGACGACCCGATCCGGATCGTCGCGCGCCAACACAAGGAGCGTCTGCTCGATTTCGTGCGGACCGAGTGCGCGGCGTTCTCGGCGGAATCGGCTATGGATACGCGCCGCGTTGCGCGTCTCGCGAGGCAGTGGCTCGTTCTGCTCGACGGCGCGATCGCGGTCGCGCTCGTGAGCGGCGAGGCAGACGCCGCGCTCGATGCGCAGACGGCCGCGAAAACCTTGCTCGATGCGCAAGCGGGTTTTGCCGCGAAGCCGGCGGCGAACACAGCAGTGAAATCGGAAGCAAAGCCGCCAGCAAAGCCGGCCGCGAAATCAGCACACGCTCCCCCAACCCAACGACCGCCATCCCGGCGCACCGCTACCTGAATGAGGAACCCTCATGGCCGATACGACCGAAACCCGCCCGCCGCTGCCGCCGTTCACGCGCGACACCGCGATCCAGAAAGTGCGCGCCGCGGAAGATGCCTGGAACACCCGCGAGCCCGAACGCGTCTCGCTGGCCTATACGACGGATAGCATCTGGCGCAATCGCGCCGAATTCGTTCATGGGCGCGCGGAGATCGTCGGCTTTCTGCGCCGCAAGTGGGAGCGCGAACTCGACTATCGCCTGATCAAGGAGCTGTGGGCGTTCACCGACAATCGCATTGCGGTGCGCTTCGCGTATGAATGGCACGACGATTCGAACAACTGGTTTCGCTCGTACGGCAACGAGAACTGGGCGTTCAACGAGCATGGCCTGATGGCGCGTCGCCATGCGAGCATCAACGATCTGCCGATTCGCGAGGCCGATCGCCTGTATCGCTGGCCGCTCGGGCGCCGTCCCGACGATCATCCGGGCCTGTCGGACCTCGGTCTGTAAGCGTCTCGCCAGCGTTCATCGCCGACGGCGCGTTCGCCACGCGCCGCGGATTCACCGCTTTGCCATCGGTTCTCCGTTATCGTTGCGGTTTTGGCTGCGGGCGCGTGCTGTGCCCGCAGTCGAGTAGATCCTCAAGCAGGTCCTCAACATCGCCCGCGCGGGTTGAGGTACAGTGCGCGACGGGCGGCAAACAGACCGTCGGAACATCGATGACCCCGGCGCTCGACCGGTGGCGGAGAAGACATGCACTTTCGGCAGATGAACAAAAATATCCGGCGTATCGCCGTGGCACTCGTGACGAGCCTGGCGGCGGCCACCGCCGCGCATGCGAGCAGCTGGTGCGAGGGGGGCATATGGGCCGACGCGATGCTCGGCTCGTATCACATCGATCCCGATCCCGGCACCGATTTCGAACAGTTCAACCCCGGCCTCGGCGTCGAATGCTGGCTGAACAACCAGTGGGCGCTGACGATAGGCGGCTTTCGCAACTCGCTGCGCCGGCCGTCCTACTATGGCGGCGGCGTCTGGGCGCCCGAGTTCGCGCACTGGGGCATCGTGCGGCTCGCGGCGATCGGCGGGATCATCTCGGGCTACAACTACGGCAACTGGGGGCTCGGCCGCAATCACACGATCGGGCCAGTGGTCGCGCCGATCGTGATGGTCGAATACAAGCGCGTCGGCGCGAACTTCATCGTGGTGCCGCCGATCCCTTCGGACCATCTACCGTTTACGATTGGATTTCAGGTGAAGTTCAAGTTTTGAGCGGGAGATAACCGGGACGTGTTCCGGTTATCCGTGGGCGCAGCCAGCCATTGGCAAAGGTGAGGCTTTTCGGGAGCGTGCCGTAGGCTGGACGGCGAGCCAAGGGGTCAATGGCCCGACAACCTGCTTTCCGGTGTGGATGCAACTCCTGGAAATCCTCACCATTCTGAAAAATGCGCCCGGTTCGGTATCGCCATCTCCTGGAATTCCTCA
The DNA here is from genome assembly GCF_017105025.1 of Paraburkholderia sp. Ac-20336. Classification (NCBI taxonomy): domain Bacteria; kingdom Pseudomonadati; phylum Pseudomonadota; class Betaproteobacteria; order Burkholderiales; family Burkholderiaceae; genus Paraburkholderia; species Paraburkholderia sp. Ac-20336. Next base: position 32,110 of record NZ_JAAGPS010000019.1, read on the forward strand.
CCATCCTGGAAGAACTCACCTTGAGCGGCGAGTTCACCCATCCCCTGGAAATCCTCACCATTCGCGACTCAGGCGCGCCGGTCCACTTCGACTCGCGTTACTCGGAATAATCCTCGGGATTCTCCCGCCCCGCACTCTGATAGAGCACCATCACGAGAGGAATGCCGGGTTCCGCCGTCGCATCCGTACGATACCCCGTCACTTCGCCGGCGACCCCGCTCGTATACTCCGCGACCACTTCGCCGAACGTGTTGCGCTGGATCGCCACCTTCTGCCCGGCCGTGACCTTCTCGTTCAGCTTGACCAGCAGTTCGACGAAGCCGCCGTGCGTCGTGAGGACCGTGTGCGCGCTATTGCCGACGAAGATGCCGACGTCGCGGCCGGTCTTCCCGATCGGGCCCGGCACGACGCCATAGCGCTTGAGCACGTTCATCGTGCCTTCGACAAACTGCGGAATCATGTTGAGGTCGATGATGCGCGCGGCGCCGATCTCCGGCGTGATCGCGGGAATGCCCACGTCGATCAGCGCGTTCGCAAGCAGCGTGGGATACGCGGGGTTGTCGAAGATCTGCGTGATCGGAAACAGCTCGGCCATCGCGCGCGCTTCCGGCAACTCCATCCGCGCGAGATTGAACGAGGTCAGGTCCATACCGGTCGTGCCGGTGTGAAAGTCGATCGCGTAGTCGGCGTTCGGCCGCAGCAAGCGGTTGAATAGCAGTCCCGCGTGCCGGCTCGGCGCACTCGCGCCATTCTCGTTGCCCGGCCATTCGCGGTTGATGTCGATGAGATCGAGGCCTCGCCCCGAGTTCGGCCATCTGCGTTCCATCGCTTCGAGCGCGGGGCGCGACACGTCCAGCACCGCGAGCACCGTGCCCGACATCTGGGCCGGATCGAGCTGGCTCACGACGCTTTGTATCGTATGCACGGGGCTGATCTCATCGCCATGCACGCCGCTCACGAGCACCACGCGCTTGCCCGGTTTCGCACCACGCACGACGATTACCGACACGTACCAGTGCTGGCCCGTCGGCATCTGCACGCCCTGAAAATAGAACATATGCTTCGCGCCGCTCGGCAGGTCGTTGACGTCGAGCGAGCTGATGACCTTCTTGCCGTCTATCACGTCGCCGGTGTAGACCGTGCCCCGGTGCGCGCCCGTCCCGGCGGCCGGCGCATTCGCGTTCTGCGCGTACGCGGTGCCGGCCTGCGCGACGAGCGCGGACGATGCGCCGACCAGCGCAATGGCCGTCTTCATGAAGTTGCGTCGATCGACACCGTCTTTTGATTCGTTCTGCATGGCGAAGGATCCTTATGTTGTGTGCAGGCGTGGCCTGTTCTGATCGCAACGAATTCAACCGCGCTGATGCTGGCCGTTCTTTTCCTCGTGTTCGCGGAAGATCATGACGCCGGCGACACTGATCGCGCTGCAGCCCATCACGTACCATGCGGGCGCATAGAAGCTGCCCGATCAGCGCCATAGACCGAGCACGATGAGTTGTGCGAAACCACCGAAGAGCGTCACGTCCATAGCATAGATGACCCCGAGCGATGTTGCACGTACGTCGGGGCTGAAGGCCCTCAAAATAGGAACAAATGCGGCGGGACTGGAGAGCGTCATTAATCCGACCAGCAATGCGACGATACTGGTGATCAGTTAGGTCGACGGAAATTTGTGAATTGTGTGAAATGCCAGCGGCAGCAGCACGCAGGTGCCGATCGACGTCACGTACACGAGTGTCTTGTGGTTTTGTACGCAATTGATCAGGAGTCCAGTGAAAGTCGAGCCGACCTTCCGGCTCGACATGGCGCGTTACAAGATTGCGACATTGCGCCTCGTGGAGTCGTTTCCCGGCACGACCGTATCGACGGTGGTGCGCGGCGATCGTCCTTTGACGTCGGCGGCGCAGCGCGTTCTATCCTGTTTCGAAGACGTGGTGCGGCAGTTCGCGCACGAACGCGGCAGGCGCTAATGCATTGATGCGCACACCAGGGCGGAGCCGTCAGAACTCGAAGCGATAAAGCCGATAGGCGCGCGGCGCGATCAGCGAAAGATACCCATGCACGGCGGTGCGCAGCAAACGACGCAGCGCCGCCACGTCGTGAGGAGCCGGGCGCGTCATCAGCGCCTGCGAGACGAGACCGTAGATCGTCGCGTGTACCGCGAACGCGGCATCTTCCGTCGGCGCATCGGCGGGCCAGTCGGGCGCCGAGGCAAGCAGGCCGGCCCATAGCCGCACGAACTCCGCGTAAAGCTTGCGGTAGGCATCGATGCCGGAAACCCGGCGTTCGAGTTGAAAGAGCGTCGACCACTGTTCGGGTTCCGCGAGCGGCGCGCGAATCTGCGCGTTCAGCAGGGCATCGGCTCGCGCGGGCAATGCTTCGTCGCGCGTGGCCGGAATGCATTCGCTCATTTCGATGGCGATCCGCTTGATGCGCAGATGAATGCACACCGCCGCGAGTGCTTCCTTGCTGGCGAAATATTCATAGAAGCTGCCGATACCGACGCCGGCCGCCGTCGTCACCTGGCGGATCGATACCTTGTCGTAGCCGTGCTCGACCAGAAGCTGAACAAAGGCCTGCTGAATCGCCTCGGCCGTGGCGAGCGCGCGCGATTGCGCGGGCTTGCGGCGCGTGGTTTTGACGGGGAGCGGTTCCTTCATGTCGGCGAATCCGAACACTCGCGCCGAAGCGCGTCCCTATACTGGGTAACCAGAAAAAAGCCCGCGCGGCAAGCGTACAGGTTCGTCGATGACGGATCGACCTTGGACCGATCGGGGCACCTTGAAAAGGAGCCGCTCATGAACTGGAACACCCATGAGGTGACGAATGTCGTGCCGGAGTTGGCCGATTATAACCTCTACACCACGGACCTCGCTCTGCGCGAAGCGGTGCAACGCGCGGGTGCGCAGGCGCACGAATCCGAACTGAGCGACTACGGCGAGCGGCTCGGCAGCGCGCAAACGCTGCGCATGGCCGAGGACGCGAATCACTTCAAACCCGAACTTCACACCTTCGATCGCCAGGGACATCGCATCGATCGCGTCGAGTTTCATCCCGCGTGGCATGGCCTGATGAAGATGCTGCGCGAACAGAATCTCGTCTCGCAACCGTTCTCCGATACGCGGCCCGGCGCATGGGCTGCGTACGCGGCCGGTTTTTCGATGCACGGACAGATCGAGGCCGGCTCGCAGTGCCCGACCTCGATGACCTTCGCGAGCATCCCCGTGTTGCGCCAGGAGCCCGGGTTGTTCGAGCAGTTGATGCCGAAACTCTATTCGCGCAGCTACGACGCGCGCGATCTGCCACTCGAACAGAAGACGTCGATGCTGGTCGGCATGGGCATGACCGAGAAGCAGGGTGGCTCCGACGTGCGCGCGAATACTACGCACGCCGTGCCGGTGCGTGGCGAGGGGCGAGGCGGCGAATACGAGATCGTCGGTCATAAATGGTTCATGTCCGCGCCGATGTGCGATGCGCATCTCGTGACCGCGCGCACCGAAAACGGCCTGTCGTGCTTCTTCGTGCCGCGCTACCGGCCGGACGGCAGCAAGAACGCCGTGCAGATCCAGCGTCTGAAGGACAAGGTCGGCAACCGCTCCAATTCGAGCAGCGAAGTGGAATTCCTCGGCGCGTGGGGGCGCATGATCGGCGAGGAAGGGCGCGGTATTCCGACCATTATCGAAATGGCGTCCTATACGCGGTTGAACTGCGTGATGGGCAGCGCGGGTACGATCCGCCAGGCCGTGGTGCAGGCGATTCACCATGCGCGCGAGCGTCACGCGTTCGGCAAGCGCCTCGCGGAACAGCCGCTGATGCGCAACGTGCTGGCCGACATGGCGCTCGAAAGCGAAGCCGCGACGCAGCTGATGATGCGCCTCACGCAGGCGTTTGCGCTCGCGGACCATGATCCGCTGCAGCACGCCTATAAACGGATCGTGACGCCCGCCGCGAAATTCTGGGTGGCCAAACGCAGCATCGAACTGTCGGCCGAAGCGATGGAAGTGTTCGGCGGCAACGGCTACATGGACGAAAGCCCGATGGGTCGGCTTTATCGCGAGGCGCCCGTGATCTCGATCTGGGAAGGATCGGGCAGCGTGATGGCGCTCGACATGCTGCGCGCGATCAGCCGCGATCCCGCCGCGCTAGCCGCGTTGATCGACGATATCCGGCCGATCTGCCACGGCGAGGCGCGCCTGCGCCCGCATATCGAGGCGCTGGCCGGCGCAGCCGGTGCGGGGACCGCGATGCACGAAGCGGCCGCGCGCCGCGAAGCGCAGCGCCTGATTCTGCTCGTGCAGGCGTGCCTGCTGCGCGAGCACGCGCCGACCTACGTCGCGGACGCGTTCATCGCAAGCCGCTTCGACGCGCAGTGGGGCCGCGTGTTCGGCACGTTGCCGGAACATGGGCAACAGGCGCGGATCGTCGAGCGGGCATGGCCTGTGTGATTGCGTTTCCACAGGCTGGCGATGATGCGCAACGCGGCTCCCGTAAATCCTCACCGTTAGCGCATCTCCTGGAACTACTCACCATTCGCGCGGCTTCACAATGCCATCTGCACGACCTTCACGATGACGAGGCCGATCGCGAGCAGCAGATAAGCGCGCAGCACGCCCATCCACATGCGCTTCGCCAGCGTCAGATTCGGCGGCGGCAATTCGTCGAGCGCGGGCATGCGCCAGGCGTTGCGCGCCTCTTTCGAATAGACCGGCGACGGTTCGGCCACGGGCTCGCCGCGCAGCTTGCGGATGCCGAGCGCCGCGCCATAACCGGTCACGGCGAGCAGCGTGCCGCCCACGAGCATTTCGATAATCGTTTTGCCGGCCATGTCCGGATAGATCACCGACGCGGTCAGGATGATCGACAGCATCACGAGTACCCAGACGACAGCGCCCGTAAACAGATTCAGCTTTTTCGAATTGGCCCACGGACCGAGCACCGCGCGGTCGTTGCAAAGCAGCAGCAGGAACACGGTCGCGCTCGGCAGCAGCACGCCGGCCAGCGTTTGCACCGCTTCAGTCAGAAGACCGAGCGGGCTGCCCGGAATCAGCACGAGCGCCGCGGCCGCCGCGACGATAACGAAGTACACGAGATAGAAGCCCTTCGCGTCCGAGACGCTGCGATGCAGCGAGTGACGGATCTTGAACACGTCGCCGATCGCATAGGCGGTGGATAGCGACACGGCCGCCGCGCCGATCACGCATGCGTCGAACAACGCGATCGCAAACAGCACCGCCGAGGTGCGTCCCGCGTATTTTTCGAGTCCCGCGATGACGCCGCCCGCATCGGTGAAGTTGCCGAATTCGGGCCGGCCGTCGAACAGCGCCGCGCTGAACGAAATCATCGCCACCGCGCCGATCAGCACGAACACGATACCGATCCACAGGTCGGCCTTTTCGTAGTTCATGAAGCGCGGCGTGATGCGTTTGTCGATCACGTAACTCTGCTGGAAGAACAATTGCCACGGCGCGACCGTCGTGCCGACGATGCCGATCACGAGCAGCATCACGTCGGAGAGCTTCGAGTGGGCGGGCCAGTTCGGAATGAAGAAGTCACGCGCCATCTGGCTGACGGGCGGATGAATCGACACGAGCACCGGCACGAGCAGCAGGCTCAACACGCACAGCACGACCGCGAAGCGTTCGAAGCGGCGGAAGTCGCCCGTGCTGACGGCGGCCATCGTGAGGGCCGCGGCGATGCACACGCCCGCGATCTTCGAGACGCCGAAGAAGTCGAGCACGAACGTGATGCCGATAAACTCGGTCACGATGGTCAGCGCGTTGAGAATGAACAGATCGACGACGCTGAACGCCCCCCAGAACTTGCCGAAGCGCTCGAAGATGAGGCGCGCATGGCCGACGCCGGTGACCGCGCCGAGGCGTAGCACCATCTCCTGATTGACGTAGAGCACGGGTACGAGCAGCAGCATGGTCCACAGCAGCGTCGTGCCGTAGTTCTGACCTGCCTGGGTATAGGTGCCGAAGGCGCCGGCATCGTTGTCGCCGACCATCACGATGAGCCCCGGACCGAGGATCGCGAGCAGCGTGCGCACGCGCGCCCACCAGTTGGTGCGTGGCGCGACGTCATGATGCGCGATCGTGCCGAGCGCGCCCTTGATGTCGCCGACGTGCGCCGAATCGAGCACGGCGCTGCGGGCGGAGGAAAGGTTGGTGGGCGTGGACATGACGTTCTTCCCTGGTTGTGTTTATAGACGGCGACATGCGTGCTCCGGCATACGCAAGGACATGGGCAGCGTGCGAGTCGAGTGCTGGCTGAGCCGCTTGCGTATGACGGAAGAATCGCGAAACGCTACGAAAGATGAAGAACGCGTGCTTTCAGACGGCGCCAGAACGGCACGAAAGCATGTGTTTCGCGGACGTGCAGCATGAGCAGGCTGTCGTAATGGACGCGCGACTCCTGTACGTGCGGGAGCCGCGAGAGAAGGAGGCCGAATTGCATGATATTTCTCCGTGCGTTGCATGCAACGCGCTGGGCGGAAAGCCAGCAGACACGGAGGCCGCGCGTATCGACGCGGCGGTGGCGGTCTACTCGCTTTCCTCAGTTAAAAGAAGCGGTAAGCGGCATAAGGGATAACTGTCACTGTCTGTCATGGCGGCTCCTTGCTGGCTGGTTTCTCTCTGCCATCGCGGCGCGCATTCGGGACGCGCGCCCGCGACAGGCGTGTTTATTCTCGCGTCCGTGCGCGTTCCGTCGAACTGACGAAACGCGTGCGAACACGCACGCGAGCCTGATGCTCGCGATACAAAGCCGCGTCAGCGTATGGACGCGATCAGACGCGTCGATCCGTATGGCGCGGATATAACATTAACCAGGGTGCACGGGGAGTTGCTGCGACGCGCACCGTCTGCCTGCTGGCAAGACGGCGGCTAGGAAAGGAAGCTCGGACGTCCTGCCGTTCAGGCAGCGAATCTGTTCGAAAGTCGACTACTGCAGGTGTCCAAGGCACGAGCCTCACTAGTGAATATTCCTGAATTCTAGGGGGCGTATTTGGGCAAGGTCAATCGGTTTCTTAAGCAGAGCAGAAAAAAGTGTGCTGCGAGCAACGCAGTGCTTTCGGATTGAAAGACCGGATGAGAACCGGAGGATTTCAGCGAAGCGGATCGTGCCCGCGTTGACCGGTGCGAAGGAAGGCGGCTGCGCGATTGACGCGGAAGGGACAAAGCAGAGGGAGTCAGGCAGAGGAAGTAAAGCGGAGACATTCGGCGCTCACGAAGGCGGCATCGGTTTCATCCGACCGATGCCGTCTCGTTCGACTCAATGACCCGAGCCGCGCCTCGTTCGCACGGTCAGTCGGTTCGACACCGCTCTCACGCCTTGAACCGATCTTGCGGCGCTGCCGGCCCGTTCGATCTGCGAGCGCTGCGGCACCGAGCCGGTCAATGTCACGAAGGCATGACGCGACTCGACGTGAATGCTCGCCGAATTTAATCCCGGTGTGCGCGTGAAGGCGCGGCGAACGTCGCGGACCAACTGGGTATCCGATCTGTTTCGACGTGGAGCTGGAGCCGCCACCCCCGGCCGGCTTTGCATCGGCATGTTTTGCGCCGACATGTCGCCCGGTGTGCCGCCGGGCGTTTGCGCGTTCGCATAGGTCACGCAAGTCGCGAAGGTCATCGCGAACATCGCGCCGAGTATTCTGCTCGCGCCGTTTGTTTTCATTCTTCCTCCTTTGCCGGTTTGTCAGGAACTGCTGTTCGAGCCGCATGCTGTCAATGGGGAAGAGGCGGCGCCACGCGCTGCCGCCTCGAGACGAGTGTTCGACCGTCTCGTCCGATTATATGCCGCGACGACTGTGCGAATAAGGCATCGACGGGGGGGTTATGCGGCCGTGCCGGTTGCCCTGCTCGCGGCGCGATCCGCGCTGCATGACCGACAGGTGAGAAGATTCGGGAGCTGGCGCGGTGAGAATCGGCGCACCTGTACGCGCACTGCAAATCTGGAGGTGAGGGTTTTCGGGGAACGTCCGCGCATGGTTCCCGGCCAGCGCTCGAACCCGCCGAATACACGAATAAACCGCACGGCAAGATGATTCCGGCAGCACACGTATCGCGGCTGTCACGCTCAAAGGTGAGGATATTCAGGAGCCGAGTGATACGAAGCGGCTATGCATTCCTTGCAAATGCGTAATCCGCTCGGGAAAAACAGCCTGTGCTAAGGCGCGTGCGTCACGTAACCCGTTGAATGTCCAGGCGATATTGCCTCGGCCTTTATCAAAGGTGAGGGTTTTCGGGAATGGCGTATGCCGTGCGTGGCGCACTGGCCGTGAGCCTGCATTTATCCCGCTACGGCCCTCAAGGTGAGCGTTTTCGGGAGCAACGGCGGGGACTATTTGCGTCGATCCGCTGCTGCTCCGTGCTAAAGGTGAGAATTTTCGGGAGCGTCGATGCTGCCGATTGCTGCCCGTTACTGCCGAGTGCGGCCATGGCAACCGCTGCACCGACTACGCCTGCTTCACGATCTCGCGAATATCCGCGACCGGCGTTTGACCGAATGCATCGCTGAGCGCGTAGTCGATCAACTGCGTCGCGCATTGCTCGGGCGTCGACAGTTGGCCGTTGCGTTTGAGGTCTTCGAAACGCGCGCGCATCGGGAACTGTTCTTCGCCGCTGCCGCGAATCTGCGCCTGCATGTCCGTATCGATCACGCCCGGCGCGAGACTGCAGATGCGCAGCGCGCGATTCGCGTCGAGTGCAACGGCGCGCGCGTGATGATCGAGCGCGGCCTTCGTCGCGCAGTAGATGCTCCAGCCCGGATACGCATTGCGCGCCGCGCCGCTCGAAATATGCACGATGCGCCGGTCGCTCGCCTCGACGGCCGCGGCGGCGAGCGCGCTCGCGAGCATCAGCGGCGTGGCGATGTTGAGGTTCACCGCGTCCGCGATGCTGGCCGGGTCCTGTCCTTCGATCGGACCGATCGGCTGCACCATGCCCGCGTTATTGATGAGCAGCACCGTTTGCGCGCCGCTCGCGAAGCGGCGCAATGCGTCGGTGGCGAGCCATTGCGCGACGCGCGCGGGGTCGGCCAGCGGCAGTTCGATCTCTTCGAGCTGCGCGGCGAATCGCGCTTTCAGCGCGGCGTGCCGCGAGCGCGACAGACCCAGCACCGCGACGCCGCGCGCGAGCAGTTGTTCGGCGAGCGCCGCGCCGAGGCCGCGCGTATGGCCGGTGACGATCGCGCGAATCGGAGAAGAGGAAGTCATGTCGTTCCTTGTGATCGTTGGCTTGCAGAGTCGCCGATTTTCTCACGTCGCCTTCACGACGAACGGAAACGCTCGCGATACTGCATCGGGGTTACGCCAAGCCGCTTCGCAAACACGATGCGCATGCGGTCGGCGGTGCCGAAGCCGCAATCGTAGGCGATCGCCTTGAGTGCCGCGCCGCTGCTTTCGAGCAGTTTGCGCGCGGCATCGACGCGCGCGCGTTCGACGAATTCATGCGGCGTCACGCCGGTTTCCTGCACGAACACGCGCGCGAAGTTGCGCGCGCTCATGCCGGCGACGTCGGCGAGCTGCCTGACCGTAAAGCTCTCGCGGATGCGCGCCATCACGTGCGCCTGGACTTTCGCGGCGGGCGAGGTGTCGTCGGCGGGCGCGGTCAGGTAGGGGCTGAATTGCGACTGGCCGCCCTGGCGCTGCGCGAATACGACGAGCCGCTTGGCGACCGCGAGCGCCGTGTGCGGACCGTGATCCTCGGCCACCAGCGCGAGCGACAGGTCGATGCCGGCCGTCACGCCCGCCGACGTCACGAGCGGTCCGTCGCGCAGATAGATGCGATCGAAGTCGACATGCGCGCGCGGAAACCGCGCGGCCAGTTGCGCCGCATGCTGCCAGTGCGTCGTGACGTTGCGCGCGTCGAGCAGCCCGGCGTGACCGAGCGCGAAGGCACCGGTGCAGATCGAGCCGTAGTGCCCGCAGCGTGTCGCGACGTTCGCGAGCCAGTCGAGCAGCCGCGCGTCGGCCACGTCGTTGTCGGGCAGCGCGGGACCGCCCGCGACCAGCGCGAGATCGAACGGCTCGCGCGCCTCATCGAACGTTGCATCGGCGCTCAGCGTCATGCCGTTCGACGCGCGCAGCGGCGCGGCATCGGCGGCCAGCAGCTTCACTTCGTAGTGCTCGCGTGGCGCGATGAAGCGGTTCGCTTCGGAAAACACGTCGACGGGGCCGGCGACGTCGAGCGCCTGCACGCCGGGGAAGATCGCGATCGCGACGGTGGGCATCGAAAGACTTCCTGGGTGGATGAGCGGAATCCGCGCGCGGCGGCAGGCCAGCATAGCAAACGCGCCTTGACGCTGCACCGCGCGCCGCGTTGATTCCCCTTCCTGCCGTACGTCAGCGCGAAGTTGCACGACATGGAGCTCGTCTTGCCCTGTGGTCGCGAGCACGAGCGCTTCGAAGCGGACGGCGCAAACGCGGCAGTGCGATAAAGTTCGATAGACTGTACGGCGTCATCTTCGAGCGGGACGAATCGCATTCCCCGCGCCGCGCCATGGTCATCAAAAACCTTCTCCGCAAGCTCGATCTCACCACGCTTCAGCTGTTCCTTGCCGTCTTCGAGGAAGGCACGCTCACGCGAGCCGCCGAGCGCGAGGCGATTGCCGTGTCGGCCGCGAGCAAGCGTCTGCTCGAACTCGAACAGGCGGTCGGCGCGACGCTGTTTCAGCGCAACGCGCGCGGCATGACGTTGACGCCGGCCGGCGAAACGCTGCTGCATCACGCGCGCCGCGTGATGCGCGACATCGAGAACATCGGCATCGAACTGGCCGGTCATGCGAGCGGCGTGCGCGGCTACGTGCGGATGATGGCGAACCTGTCGGCGATCGTCGAATTTCTGCCCGAGGACCTGCGCGCGTTCCAGTTGCAGCACGAGCGCGTCAAGCTCGATCTCGAGGAGCGGCCGAGCGGCGGCGTCGTCAAGGCCGTCGACGACAGCCTCGCCGATCTCGGCATCTGTTCCGGCGACGCCGACACGCGCGAGCTGCACGTCGAGCACTACCGGCGCGATTCGCTCGTGATCGTGATGCGCGACGATCATTCGCTCGCCTCGCGCGCGAGCATCGGCTTCGCCGAAACGCTCGACGGCGATCACGTCGGTCTGCATTCCGCGAGTTCGATCAACGCGCGCACGCACCTCGCCGCGCACCAGGCCGGCAAGCCGCTGCGGCTGCGCATCCACGTGCCGGGTTTCGACGCGGTGTGCCGGATGGTGCAGGCCGGCATGGGCGTCGGCGTGCTGCCGCGCAAGGTGTGTCAGCTGATGGGCCGGCCGCTCGGCCTCGTCGGCGTGCCGCTCGAAGACGACTGGGCCGAGCGCAGCCTCGTGATCGTGGCGCGCGACCTCGACGCGCTTTCGCCGGTGGGCCGGCTGCTGTTCGATCATCTGCGCACAGTCGAAGCGTTGGAAGAGGCGGGCGATTCCGCGACCGCCGGCGCATCGGGCGCATCCGCGACGCCTGCCGCCACCGTCACCACCCCGCCCGCCAAACGCCGCCGCTGAGCGTTCGTCGTTCGCGAACGGTCCTTGGCGAATTGCGGTTGGACCCACCGCCGCACCGCTTCTAAGCTGTCTCCCAACACCAAACCAACTCCGGAGACTGCACCATGGCTGGACCCCTTCAGGGTATTCGCGTCGTCGAGATCGGAACGCTCATTGCCGCGCCGTTTGCCGCGCGCCTCATGGCCGAGTTCGGCGCCGAAGTCATCAAGATCGAAGCGCCCCAAACCGGCGATCCCCTTCGCAAATGGCGCAAGCTCCATGAAGGCACCTCGCTCTGGTGGTATCTGCAGTCGCGCAACAAGAAATCCGTCTGCGTGAATCTGAAATCGGCCGATGGTATCGAGGTCGTCAAGCGCCTCGCCGCCGATGCCGACGTCGTAATCGAAAACCTGCGCCCCGGCGCGCTCGAAAAGCTCGGCCTCGGCTGGGACGTGCTGCACGCGCTCAATCCGAAACTGACGATGGTGCGCATCTCCGGCTACGGCCAGTCCGGCCCGTATCGCGACCGGCCGGGCTTCGGCGCGATCGGCGAGGCGATGGGCGGCATCCGCTACACGACCGGCGAAGTGGACGGCGCGCCGGCGCGCGTCGGCGTGAGTCTCGGCGACTCGCTCGCGTCGCTGCACGGCGTGATCGGCGCGCTGATGTCGCTGCTGCGCGTGAAGACGGGACAGGGCGAAGGCCAGGTGGTCGACGTGTCGCTCGTCGAGAGCGTGTTCAATCTGATGGAAAGCCTCGTGCCCGAATACGACCTGCTCGGCCACGTGCGCGAGCGCAGCGGCGGCGCGCTGCCGGGCATCGCGCCGTCGAACACGTATCGCACGCAAGACGACGGCTATGTCGTGATCGCGGGCAACAGCGATCCGATCTTCAAGCGCCTCATGCATCTGATCGGCCGCGCCGATCTCGCCGACGATCCCGCGCTCGCCTACAACGACGGCCGCGCGAAGCAGGCCGCGATGCTCGATCAGGCGATCACCGCATGGACCTCGCAGCATACGACCGAAGACGTGCTGGCCGCGCTCGAACGTGCCGAAGTGCCGTCGGGGCGCATCTATTCGGTGGCCGACATCGTGGCCGATCCGCACTACCAGGCGCGCGAGATGCTGCTGCAGGCGCAACTGCCGGGCGGCGCGTCGGTAAAGATGCCGGGCATCGTGCCGAAGCTCTCGGACACTCCGGGCGAAGTGCGCTGGCAAGGTCCCGCGCTCGGCGAGCATACCGGCAGCGTGCTGAGCGACCTCGGCTTTGAAAACGACGACATCGAGCGGCTGCGCCGCGAAGGAGCCGTGCAATGAGCGCCGCCATCTACTCCACCGCCGACACTGCCTCGCTCGACAAACTGATCGTGCAGGAAGTCGCGCCGCGCGACGGTCTGCAGATCGAGCCCACCTGGGTCGACACGCCGGACAAGATCGCGCTGATCAACGCGCTTTCCACATGCGGCTTCACGCGCATCGAGGGAGGCTCGTTCGTCTCGCCGAAAGCGATTCCGGCGCTGCGCGACGGCGAGGCCGTATTCCAGCAGATCGAGCGACAGCCCGGCGTGATCTACGTCGCGCTGATTCCGAACCTGAAGGGCGCCGAGCGCGCGCTGTCCGCGCGCGCCGACGAGCTGAACCTCGTCATGTCGGCGAGTCAGACCCACAACCGCGCGAACATGCGCATGAGCTGCGAGTCGTCGCTCGCCGCGTTCGGCGACATCGTGCGCCACGTCAAGGGCTCGGGCGTGCTGCTCAACGCGACGGTGGCGACCGCGTTCGGCTGTCCGTTCGAAGGCCGCATCGACGAAGACCGCGTGGCCGGCATCGTCGATACGTATCGCGAGATGGGCATCGAAGGCATCACGCTCGCCGACACGACCGGCATGGCGAATCCGCGCCAGGTCGCGCGGCTCGTCGCGCGCGTGCTCGAACGCGTGCCGGCCTCGGCGCTCACGCTGCATTTTCACAACACGCGCGGCTTGGGCCTCACCAACGTGCTGGCCGCCTACGAAGCCGGCGCGCGCCGTTTCGACGCCGCGCTCGGCGGCCTCGGCGGCTGTCCGTTCGCGCCGGGCGCGTCCGGCAACATCTGCACGGAAGACCTCGTCAACCTGTGCGACGAAGTGGGGATTCCGACCGGGATCGATCTGGAGAAGCTGCTGGTGCTGTCGCGCGGCTTGCCGGCGCTGCTCGGCCACGACGTGCCGGGGCAACTCGCCAAGGCGGGCCGCAATTGCGACCTGCATCCGGTGCCCGAATACGTGCGGCAGATCTGACCGGCCACACGGCAACCATCATCGACCATCAACCATCAAGCGACCGGACGGCGGCGCCGAATCCGGCATTGGAGACAAGCATGAGTGACCTGGGCGTAGCGGCGGACAGTAGCCGCACAGGCAGCGACGATCTCGCGGCCATCATCCGTAAAGTCGCGTGGCGGCTGATGCCGCTCATCATGATCTGCTACCTGTTCGCGTTCTTCGACCGCATCAACATCAGCTTCGCGAAGTTCCAGTTGCAGAGCGATCTCGGTTTGTCCGACACCGCATACGGCCTCGGCGCGAGTCTGTTCGTGATCGGCTATGTGTTGTTCGAAGTCCCGAGCAACCTGTTCCTCTACAAGGTCGGCGCGCGGCGCTGGATCGCGCGGATCATGATTTCGTGGGGTCTCGCGACCGCCGCGATGGTGTTCGTCAACAACGAATGGCAGTTCTACGGATTGCGCTTCGTGATCGGCGCGATGGAAGCGGGCTTCGCGCCCGGCGTGCTGTACTACCTGACGCTGTGGTTTCCGACCGCCTATCGCGGCCGCATCACGTCGATGCTGTTTCTCGCCTCGGCGTTTTCGGGGCTCGTCGGCGCGCCGCTCGCGGGGCTCGTGATCGGCCATCTGGACGGCGCGCTCGGCATGCCGGGCTGGCACTGGCTGTTCCTGCTCGGCGGCATGCCGTGCATCGTGCTCGGTGTGCTGGTGCTGCTGCTGCTGAAGGATCGCATCGAGGACGCGGGCTGGCTGTCGGCCACGGAAAAGACCGTGCTCTCCGCGCAGATCGCGCAGCAGAGCCGTCATCCCGCAAGCGGCCATTCGCTGATGGGCGCGCTCAAAACGCCGGGCTTTCTGACGCTCGGGCTCGTGTACTTCCTGATCCAGATCGCCTCGTACGGATTGAATTTCTGGGCGCCGCACCTGATTCACGTGGCGGGCACGAAGAACCCGACCGTGGTCGGCCTGCTGACGGCGGTGCCGTATGTGTGCGGTGCGATCTGCATGGTCGTGGTGGGGCGTCTGTCCGATGCGAGCGGCGAGCGGCGCAAGTTCGTGTTCGGGCTGCTGCTGATGTCGGCAATCGGCTTCTTTGCGGCGGGCTACTTCGACAAGCAGACCGCGTTGCTGGTCGTCGCGCTCGCGGTGATGGGCGCGGGCGTGGTGGCGTCGATCCCGGCGTTCTGGGCGCTGCCGCCGAAGCTGCTCGCGGGAGCCGGCGCCGCCGGCGGGATCGCGCTGATCAACACGCTCGGCCAGTTGGGCGGGATCGTGAGCCCGGTGATGGTCGGCCGCGTGAAGGATCTGACCGGCAGCACGACGCCGGCCTTGTACGTGATCGGTGTGCTGAGCGTCGTGTGCGCGCTGATCGTGCAGTATGGCCTGCCGGAGTCGCTGCGGCGCCGGGAAACCGAAACCGCGCAGGGATGATGGCGCGGACGGGACGGCGGGCTGCGTCGGACGATGCGCCCCGGCCCGCCGCCCCGTTGCCTGCTGCCGAACCTGAGAGAGATACGCCTGCTGCGTCAATCACTTGGCAGGACTATGCGCAGGTTGTCCACAAGCTTGTTCCCAAAATATGTGGACAACTCCATGTCGAGGACGATGGGCGTTGTATGGTGTCCCTGGCAAAGCGGTCGGGCCGTGCGGTTTGCCGGGCGGCGGCGCAGGCTGCCTACGCGTGAACCGCAAGCGGATAATGCCGCTGCGTCAATGACTTGGATGGCCTATGAGAAGGTTGTCCACAGCCTTGCCAACATTTTACGTGGACAAGTTTCCACATCGGCTTTAGCTCAGCGATCCTCAATATCGGGTATGGGCTTCGCGTTTCCCACCTCAATTCCCGCCGCCGCCCGGGCTCATCCTTCAATTACCCGCCCATCACCTGCCGATACACGCTCGGCGTCACCCCCGCGCTTTCGCGAAAGCGATGGCTGAAGTGGCTTGCGTTCGCATAACCGCATTGCTCGGCGATCCGCGCGAGCGGCAGCGCGGTCGTGCGCAATAGCGTGCGCGCGTGTTCGAGCCGCTGCTGCGCGATCCACGCGGCGGGCGGCAGACCGAACGACTCGCGGAACATGCGCGCCAGGTGGAACTCCGAGAGCGCCGCGACTTCCGATAGCTCGCCGAGCGTAAGCGGCTGCGCCAGATGGCTGTCGATATAGTCGCGCAGCCGCCGGCGCGTCGCGACCGACAGCCCGCCCTTCGGCGAGACGCCGGTGCGCCGCACGCCTTGTCCGCGCAACAGCAGGCTCAGCGCCTCATGCGCGGCTTCGTTGGTGCGCAGCAGGCCGTCGGGGCTTGACCAGTCCTCGTTGACGAGCGACTGGCACAGCGTCGAGAGATGCGGGTCCTCGAAATAGGTGCGATCGGCGAGCGTCAGTTCGCGCGGCTCGCGGTCGAGTTCCTGCACCGCGCGCCGCGTGAAGTGCTCGGGCAGGAAGTACAGGTGCATGAAATGCATGTGGCCGCGCACCCACCAGCGCGATTCGTGATCGCCGGGCAGCGCGCACAGCCGCGACGGCGCGCCGTAGTGGCCCGGCATTTTCTGGCGCTCGGTGCGGTAGCCGCCGTCGAGATAGCACGACAGCGTGTGATGGCCCGGCCGCTCGTAGACGGTTTCGGCCTCTTTCGTGTTGCGTGTCCAGAGCGCGATCGCGAGTCCGTCGCCGAGCCATGCGAAGCGGTCCAGATTCGCGTTGGCGCTGGCGAGCGTATGACAGACCGACTGCAGACCGAACGGCGTGCCGGCAGCGGAGATCTCGGGGATAGACGGGCTGGCGTTCACGGCGGCGAGCGGACGATGGGCGGCGAGGGGTGGATGGCTGAGCGGCCAGTATACGGCGAGCCTCGCGAGGCCGCCCAGCGCCGCGAAAATGTGCGCAATCCTGGACAAGTCCGGACGGCGGCGCGGCGGCATAGTCGGGTTTTCGTCATCGCGGCTTACCGTGGCCTGCCGCGCGACATGGCCGACCACGGATTGCCGACCCGGGCTTCATCATGAATCTGCTGCTCTATGTTTCGACCGTGCTGATCTGGGGCACCACCTGGATCGCGATCAAATGGCAACTCGGCGAGGTGCCGCCGCCCGTGTCGATTGCGTGGCGCTTCTGGATCGCGGCGCTGCTGCTGTTCGCGCTGCTGCGCGTCATGCGCCGGCCGATCTGGCCGCCGCGCGCCGCGTGGCGCTATCTCGTCGCGCAGGGCCTCGCGCTGTTCTGCCTCAATTTCCTGTGCTTCTACTACGCCGAGCAGATCGTGCCGAGCGGTCTCGTCGCGGTCGTGTTTTCCACCGCGCCGCTGCTGAACTCGATCAACGGCCGGCTGTTCATGGGCCGTCCGCTGCAACCGACGGCGATCGCGAGCGCGCTGCTCGGGCTCGTCGGCATCGTCTGTCTGTTCGTGCAGCAGATGGCCGGGCACCTCGGCGATCACACCGCGTGGCTCGGGCTCGGCGTCGCCTTGCTCGGCACGCTGTGCTTCTCGGCCGGCAACCTGTTGTCGAGCCGCATGCAATCGATGGGCCTGCATCCGTTCGCGACCAATAGCTGGGCGATGCTGATCGGCGCCGGCATCCTGACGATCGGCAGCGTATTCGCCGGCTACTCGTTCGCGCCCGATCTGTCGCCGCGCTATCTCGGCGCGCTCGCCTACCTCGCGGTATTCGGCTCGGTGATCGGCTTCACGGCCTACCTGATGCTGGTCGGACGCATGGGACCGGAGCGCGCCGCTTACTGCACGGTGCTGTTTCCGATTGTCGCGCTGGCGGCGTCGACGATTTTCGAGGGCTATCGCTGGTCCGCGCTCGCCGTGGTTGGACTGCTGCTCGTGGTGGCCGGCAACCTCGTCGCATTCGATCTGACGCGGCGCATTTTCGTGCGGCGTACGGTGACGGGGTCGTGAGCGGGGGGCTTCACTGCCACCGCTTAAGGTGAGGATGTTCGGGAGCGGAAAAAGCCTCTGCATCGACACCAGGTGAGTGTTTCCGGGAGCCGGTTTTACCGGCTCCGATAACCGACGAATGCCGGGGACACGAATGGACGGCGGCGCACGATCGGTATATAACAACGTGACAGGTTCGTTCACCGATGCATCAACAGGAGCGATGTTTCATCATGACGCAAGACGTTTCTCCCAAGCCGCCTTCCGACGATCGTCCCGGGATGGAGCAGCTCGACGCGGCGCTCAGCCATGTCGATCAACAGGTATCGTCGGGCAACATCGCGTCGGGTGCGGCGAAGGGCATTGTGTATAGCCTGATCGAAACGCTCGGCGCGCTGGTCGGCGATCCCGATCTGCCGGAGCATGCTCGCTCGGGTTACGAAGGACTGCTGGAAGCCGCGCGCGAGTTGCGCGCGAAGCTCGAGCACTAAGGCGGATTGCCGGATGGGCCGTTGATGAGGCCTTGAAGCGGGCCTTTGAAGCGGATCGTTGAAGCGTCCATCTGCCTTGGCGCCTCACGAGCGCTGTCCACGATAAAAAAGCGCACGGTGTCATTCACCGTGCGCTTTTTTTCATGTCTGCTCAGCGGCCTGACCGCCGGGTAGCCTGACCCGTTACCCGAGGCGGGCGGCCGCCAAGACTTCGCGCTTGGTTTCGAGAATGTGCTGCTCGAGCAGCGTCACGACCTCGTCGACGGCGCGCCGCTTGCACGCGTCGAGAATGCGGTAATGGTCGTGCTGCACGTCGTCCTTTTGCGTATCCAGCGACATCCGCAGATGCGGATAGCGATTCGTCGTGCTCAGGCAATACTCCTCGATCATCTTCTTGAGCCGCTCGTTATTCGACGGCGCGCACAGTGCCAGATGGAATTGCCGGTTGCACTCCGCCCATTCGGCCGGGGTCGTGGCGATGTCGTATGAGGCGAGGATGCGCTTCATCAGCTCGATGTCGGCGGACACCATGTTGGGCACCGCGAGCTTCGCCGCATAACTTTCGAGCGCGGCGCGGATGTCGAGCAGCTCGCAAATCTCGCTCGTCGACATCGCGATCACCACCGCGCCGCGATTCAGCTGATAACTGACCAACCCTTCCGCTTCGAGTTGCCGCAACGCTTCCCGCACCGGAATCCGGCTCGCGCCGAAGCGCTCCGCCAGATTTTCCTGGCGCAGTTGCGTACCGGGCGGCAACTGTCCCCGCAGGATTTCATCGCGCAGTTGATCCCGGATGGACTGCGGCAGCGATCGTTGCTCTGCCTTGGCCTGCACTGTCGTCATGGGTAAAAGCCGGTCGTGCGCCGACCGACGAAAAAAGTTGTCGTCAAAATTGTGGGTTGCTATGATTGTATCCAATCAGCGCATCTATGGATAAATATCACCAAGATGTGAATCCAATATGTCGTCGCACCAAAGCCTGGAAAACCATGCCCGACGCACCCGGAGACAAGCAACCCATCTTAGCGTATGACCCGGCTCGTCGGAGCGCGGGCCCGGTCCGCGTGTGCGCCGATTTCAGATGAGCAAAAAGCAGTACCCAACGGCTTGACGGGCGCCGCGCCGGTTGTGCGCGGTGAGCCTTCTCGTGCCATTTCATAACGAAGATATAACGAAGACGAAGAGGAGCATCAGATGAGCATGCGCATGAAACACATCGCATCTGGCGTGGCCGCCAGCGTGCTCTGTTTGAGCGGAGCGAGCGCGTTTGCGCAGCAGGCACAGGACGTGAAGATCGGTTTCGCCGCGCCGTTGACCGGCGGGCAGGCGCACTACGGCGAAGATTTCCGCAGCGGCGTGACGCTGGCGCTCGAAGACTTCAATGCCACCAAGCCGGTGATCGGCGGCAAGCCGGTGCACTTCGTGCTCGATGCGGCCGACGACCAGGCCGACCCGCGCACCGGCACGACCGTCGCGCAAAAGCTCGTGGACGATGGCGTTGCCGCTGTGATCGGCCACTTCAATTCCGGCACCAGCATTCCGGCGGCGCCGATCTACGCGAAGGCCGGCATTCCGGAACTCGCGACCGCCACCGCGCCGGCCTACACCGCGCAAGGGCTGCCGACCACCTTCCGCCTCGTCACGTCCGATGCGCAGCAAGGCGGCGTGCTCGGCAAATACGCGGTGGAAGACCTGAAGTTCAAGCGCTTCGCGATCGTCGACGACCGCACCGCGTACGGCCAGGGCGTGGCGGAAGAATTCGCCAAGGCGGTCAAGGCGGCGGGTGGCACCATCGTCGCGCAGGAGTTTACCAACGACAAAGCCGTCGATTTTCGCGCCATCCTGACCCACATCAAGCAGGCGGACGCGGACGCGATTTTCTACGGCGGCGCGGACACGCAAGCCGCGCCGCTCCTCAAGCAGATGCGTTCGCTGGCGATCAGGAGCACGCTGATCGGCCCAGACATGATTCACTCCGATGAACTGCTCAAGATTGCCGGTCCTGCGGCTGAAGGCGTGCTGGCGTCGTCGGGCGGCAGTCCGCTGGACCAGATGCCGGGCGGCAAGTCGTACGTCGACCGCTACAAGAAACGCTTCGGCACCGAGGTCCAGCTGTATTCGCCGTACGCGTACGACGGCACGATGGCCGTGCTCAACGCGATGAAGAAGGCCGACTCGGTCGATCCGCACAAGTATCTGCCGGTGCTGAAAGCAACGCAGATGAAGGGCGTGACGACCAACGAACTCGCCTATGACGATCACGGCGATCTGAAGTACGGCGGCGTGACCGTCTACAAGGTGAACAACGGCGCATGGGCAGCGCTGCAAACGGTCGGCACGAAATAACCGCTGCGGAACGATCCGTTAATCGTGCCGCTGGCGCTGTATCGCGGCGTTGGCGGTAACGAGGCGGTCGAATCCGGCGGTGAGACTTGGGCGGTGAAAATCGCGGCGCAAGGAAGCTTAAGGTTTCCTGAGGATCGTCCACCGGTTCGCGACCCGTGCCGCATGGCCCCGCGTGCGGCGCGGCGTTGACTCCAGACCCCAGCGCGCGAATCGCGGGCGATAAATCTCACGCGCCCAGCGCCACCGCTTCCTCGCCGACCGCCGCCAGCAACTGATGAATCTGCGCGACCGCCGCCGCGCCTTCCCCCACCGCCGCCGCCACCCGTTTCGTCGACCCCGCGCGCGCGTCGCCGATCGCGTACACGCCCTTGACCGTGGTGGCGAGATCGCAGGCCGCAGCCGAGCCATCCGTGCCGACGCCGGTCAGCACGAAGCCCTTTTCGTCGAGCTGCACGCCGCAGGTGCGCAGCCATTCGGTGTTCGGGTCCGCGCCCGTGAAGAGGAACAGATGCCGCGTGTCGAGGCGGCTCACGCCATCGGGTAGTGGCCTTTTCAGCGCGACCGAGACGAGTCCGTCCTCATCGCCGTCGAGCCGGCCGATTTCCGAATTCGGATGCACGAACACGTTCGGCAGTGAGCGGATACGGTCGATCAGGTAGCGCGACATCGTCGCCTCGAAACCGCTGCGGCGAATCAGCACGTGAACCTTGGCCGCGTGCGTCGCCAGATAGACGATCGCCTGGCCGGCCGAGTTGCCGCCGCCCACGAGCACGACTTCCTGGCGCTTGCAGAGCTTTGCCTCGACCGGCGATGCCCAGTAATAAACGCCGCGTCCGTCGAAGCGTTCGAGCCCTTCGAGCGCGGGCCGCCGGTATACCGCGCCGCTTGCGATCACGATCGCCCGCGCGCTGATGTGGCCGCCGCATTTCAATTCGAGCCGGTACGGCGACTGGCCGCACTGGAGTGCCTTCACGTTGACCGGAATCGCCACGTGCGCGCCGAACTTCTGCGCCTGCACGAAGGCGCGGCCCGCGAGCGCCTGGCCCGAGATGCCGGTCGGAAATCCGAGGTAGTTTTCGATCCGCGAGCTGGCGCCCGCCTGGCCGCCCGGCGCGCGGCTGTCGAGCACGATCACCGAAAGCCCTTCGGAAGCCGCGTACACCGCGGCGGCGAGGCCCGCCGGCCCGGCGCCGACGATTGCCACGTCGTACACGTGCGAGTCGTCGAGATCGGGCAGGAGACCGAGGCAGGTCGCGAGTTCCGGCATGCTCGGATGACGCAGCACCGAGCCGTCCGGGCAGATCACGAGCGGCAGGTCCTCGCGCTGCGCGGCGAATTGCCCGATCAGACGCAACGCGTCTTCGTCGCGCTCGTCGATTACCGAATGTGGATGGCCGTTGCGCGACAGGAAGCCTTGCAGCATCACGAGCCGCGCGTCGTTGCTGTTGCCGATCAGGATCGGCCCGCCCGCGCCTTTTTCGATCAGCGAGACTCGCCGCAGGATCAGCGCCCGCATGATGCGCTCGCCGAGTTCCGCCTCGGCGACGAGCAGCGCGCGCAGACGCTCGGGCGGGATCAGCAGCGCCTGCACCGAACCGAGCGCCATGCCGTTGACGAGCGCCGGCTTGCCCGACAGTTGTCCGACTTCGGCCAGAAAATGTCCCACGCCATGCTCGCCGATCACGACCTCGCGGCCGATGCCGTCGCGCTGATACAGCTTCACGCTCCCTTCGAGCAGCACGAACATGCCGGGGCCGGGCTGACCGGTCTCGAACAGCAGTTCGCCGGCCTGCCAGTGACCGGTCTCGTCGAAGCGGCGCAGCCGGTCGATTTCCGCGCAGGTGAGCGCGGGGAACATCTGGTGCATGCGCATCGACAGCGACGAAAACGGCGCGTCGGCGACGACTCCCTGCTGTCCGTCCATCTCTTGAGTCGAAACGTCCTGAGTCGAAAGCATTGAACCGCTCCTTCGGTGTTCATTGAACGATTGAACGGAAGGCGAAGCGGCGCGCGGGCACGCGCGAGAGCCGCGCGCGCCGTGCTAGACGGCTTTGGGCGCGATGTCCTCGACCGCGACTTCCGCCTTCGGCGCGTCGGGCAACGCATCCACCGGCTCGCCCGAGTCGCGCCACGCTTCCATGCCGCCGCGCAGCGGCAGCACGTCGGAGAAACCGGCCGCGCTCAGTTGCTTCGCCATCCACGCCGCGGAAATCTCGTTCGGGCAGGAACAGTAGATCACCAGCTTCTGGTCGTGCGGATAATTGGCGACGATGTTCTCGAGATGCCGCTCGTCGGCGAATTGCGCGCCGGGAATCACGAACGGATCGAGCTTGCGTTTCTCGTCCGAACGGATGTCGAACACGACCGGCGCGTTGCCGGCCGCGAACAGCTTGCCGAGTTCGTTGACCTCGATGCGTCCCGACTCGAGCGTCGCGAGCAACTGGCGGCGCCGGATCCACCGGTATGCCGCGTACAACAGCAGCAGCGCCACGACGATGAGCGCCGCGGTGCGGCCGAGCCGGCCGGCGACCGCGAACAGCATGTCGATCTGCCGCGAGAACAGCGCACCGATGATGAGCCCGGTGCCCGACCACAGCGCCGCGCCGATGCCGTCGTAGCTGAGGAAGGTGCGGTAGCGCGTGCCCATGGCGCCCGCCATCGGAATCGACACGATCGACAGGCCCGGGACGAACTTCGCGATGGCCAGCACGCGCACGCCCCAGCGGCCGAAGAAGCGCTCGGTTTTCTTCACGCAGGTGTCCCGCGAAAGCGACAGCCGGCAGATCGTTTTCAGCGTATTGCCGCCGTAGATGCGGCCGGCGAGATACCACGCGCTGTCGCCGATCAGGGTGGCGAAGATCGACAGCACGAGAACGGGCATCAGTTGCGTGCCGACGGAGCCGGGGTGCATCGCCGCCATCGCGCCGAACAGCACGAGTGACGGCATGGCCGGCACCGGCAGCCCGAGTGCGGCGGCCAGCACGTTGACGAATACGAGCGCGGGGCCGTATTGCTCGACGAGGTCATGTAGCATCGGTTTACGTCCGTGGCCCTTGCGGGCGCGTCACGGTGAGGAGAGCAAAGGGGAATGCAAGGATTATGGACGCATTTTCGAGGCGTGCAAACGACCCGGACGCGTGCCCGTCATGCACAGGTCGAAACGCGGTCATGGCGCGCCGGGGGCTTGGCGCTCGCGTGCGGAAACGATCGTAAAAACGCGCGCGCGCAGGCATGCGGAAAAGCGTCTTCTATTAGCCGCCGCGGCGGAACAACGATGCGCGGTTTGGCGCTCGCGGACAGGGCAGGCGCGAACAATGCCGCCTACCCGCATCGGCCGCGGGCGCGCGATGCGGGCAACGCATGCGGCGCTCGTGTGCCGCATGCCGGTTTTACTGACGATGATTGTGTTGCTCGCCCGGCAACTCGGCGCCGTGCGCGCGGATCGCGGCAATCAGTTCGGCGGGCGTGATTTCGTAGCGCACTTCGCGATGTATGCCCGGTTTGCGCTCATCGACTTCGATCAGCAGGATGCCTTTGCCGTCTTCGGTCGATTCGAGGCGCAGCGAGCGGAGTTCGCGCGCCGTTGCGTCGTCGTATTCGGTGAGCAGGGCCATTGACCCGGAGGACCCGGTGATGCGCATCGAAGTTGTCCTTCTTCCGTTGTTGATCGAATCATTGTACGGGCAGGCGCGCGTACCGTCTGCCGCGCCTGCCCGCCGTGCATGTCCTTCTCTGTCACGCCCGGGTTGTGCTTGAGTGTGGCGCCGCCTGTATGGTGACCCCGGTGCGTTTCAATCAGTTTAACGCGACTCCCCGCTATGACGACTGCATTTTTCATGCTCCTCGGCGGCGCGCGATGTGTGCGCGGTTGTCATGCGGGTGACGTGCGGGCAAGGTAGATGAGGCAATGCATTGCGGTACGGGTGCAGCGCGCAGGAGAGCTTACGGATCGTCAGGACAGCGTAGCGGCGGCTCCCGTATTGACTCACCGTTGGCTGTTCGTCCTGCGGCTCGCAACGCCTCGTATTTCGTCCACCTGCGCCACGATCAGCAAGACCATGAAAAAATGGCCCGTCCGGATAAGCGGACAGGCCGTTAAACGCCGTTGTTACTCGGGTCAGGCTGCCCTTGCAACGATTGGGCGCTGACATTCCCATCCTCTTGCTTCAGTGGCGGCTTGTCGAGGTGGGAGTAATGCCGATCTATCAGATCAATGCGGCGGGGCCGGTAAAAACGCCCGCGCCCCGTGCGAACCGATGCGGTTGAACTGCAGTTAGGTCGGGGTTAAACCAGGCCCGTTGCGTAATACACGGTGATGACGAAGAACACGGCCAACGTCTTGATGACCGTGACCGCGAAGATGTCGCGATACGACTGGCGATGCGTGAGCCCCGTCACCGCGAGCAGCGTGATGACCGCGCCGTTGTGCGGCAGCGTGTCCATGCCGCCGCTCGCCATCGCGACCACGCGATGCAGCACTTCGAGCGGAATATGCGCGGCTTCGGCGCCCTTGATGAACACGTCCGACATCGCCGCGAGCGCGATGCTCATGCCGCCCGACGCCGAGCCCGTGATGCCCGCGAGCGTGCTGACCGACACGGCCGCATTGACGAGCGGATTGGGGATGCTCTTCAGCGCATCGCCGACCACGAGGAAGCCCGGTAGCGCCGCGATCACGCCGCCGAAGCCGTATTCCGACGCGGTATTGAGCGACGCGAGCAGCGCGCCCGCGACCGCCGCCTTGGTGCCGACCGCGAAGCGCTGGCTCACGCGGCCGAACGCGGTCACGACGACCATCACGATGCCGAGCAGCAGCGCGCCCTGCACGGCCCAGATCGCGACCACGGCCTTGACCGTCGTTTCGACCGGCGCATGCAGGCCGGGCAGGATGTCCGGCGTGATCGTGTAGGTCGGGCCGTACCAGGTCGGAATCCAGCGCGTCAGCAGGAAGTTCGCGACGCCGACCACGACGAGCGGCGCAACCGCGAGCAGCGGATGCGGCAGCTGCTTCGACTCGACGCGCTCCGGTTCGTTGACGAGCTCCGTGCCGTAGCCTTCGCCGGTCGCCATCGCGGCGCGGCGGCGCCATTCGAGATACGTCAGGCCGACCGCGATGATGAACAGCGAGCCGATCACGCCGAGCGTCGGCGCGGCCCACGAGGTCGTCTTGAAGAACGTCGTCGGGATGATGTTCTGGATCTGCGGCGTGCCGGGCAGCGAGTCCATCGTGAACGAGAACGCACCGAGCGCGATCGCGCCGGGCATCAGGCGCTTCGGAATATTGCTCTGGCGATACAGTTCGGCCGCGAACGGGTAGACCGCGAACACGACCACGAACAGCGATACGCCGCCGTAGGTGAGCAGTGCGCACACCGCGACGATCACCGCATTCGCGCGCGAGCGGCCGATATAGCGGATCGCGGCTGCGACGATCGCTTCCGAGAAACCCGACAGTTCGATGACCTTGCCGAACACGGCGCCGAGCAGGAACACCGGGAAGTAGAGCTTCACGAAGCCGACCATCTTGTCCATGAAGATGCTCGTGAAGACGGGCGCGACGGCGGCGGGTTCGGTGGCGAGAACGGCGGCGAGCGCGGCGATCGGCGCAAACAGGATGACGCTGTAGCCGCGATACGCGGCGAACATCAGGAACGCCAGCGCGGCGAGGACGATGACAAAGGACATTGAGTCTCCAAAGCTTGGTTGTTCTGCATGTAGGCCGCGCTGACGACACGGCGGGGCGGCGGCGAAAGCGCGGCTCGTGCCGTGCCCGATGGCGTGAGCCGGACGCTTGTGACGGCATCGCGAGGCAACGCGGCCGATTGTACAGAAACGTCTCCGATTCGGGACGTCATTGTGCTGAAGATAGTCAAAACCTGGGATAAACCTCAATAAAACAGGCTTTGCCGCGTGTCTCTAAATGGAGATAATCGTGTCCACGAAAAGAGACGAAGACAAGCACTACGATACGTGGAGACAGCGACAGCATGATGACCGACTGGGCGGGCTTGCCCGCCACCTACGGCGACGTATTGCGCCGGGCGATGGATTCGCTCTTTCGCACGTTCGAGAATTTCAGCGAAGGCACCTTCATCGTCGACGCGCAAGCGCGCGTCGTCTGGATCAACAAGCGCTACGCGGCGCGCTTCGGCTTCCCGGACCCGCAGCAGGCGATCGGCCGCGATTGCGAAGCGGTGATCCCGAACAGCCTGATGCGCGAGGTCGTGAACACCGGCAAGCCGATCCTGCTCGACATCATGGAGACGGATCGCGAACCGCTCGTCGTCACGCGTCTGCCGCTCAAGGACGACGCCGGCGCGACGATCGGCGCGGTCGGCTTCGCCCTGTTCGACGAACTGAAGGCGCTCACGCCGCTCTTTTCGCAGTATTCGCGGCTGCAGCAGGAACTGATCGCGACGCGCCAGTCGCTCGCGCAGGCGCGTCGCGCGCGCCATACGTTCGGCAGCTTCGTCGGCACGAGCGCGGCGTCGCTCGAAGTGAAGCGCCAGGCGCGGCGCGCGGCGCAACTCGAAGCGCCGGTGCTGCTGTCCGGCGAAACCGGCACCGGCAAGGCACTGCTCGCGCATGCGATCCACGGCGGCTCGGCGCGCGCGCATCGGCCGCTCGTGAGCGTCAACGTCGCGGCGCTTCCGGAGACGCTGCTCGAAGCCGAACTGTTCGG
Source organism: Paraburkholderia sp. Ac-20336 (assembly GCF_017105025.1). NCBI lineage: Bacteria > Pseudomonadati > Pseudomonadota > Betaproteobacteria > Burkholderiales > Burkholderiaceae > Paraburkholderia > Paraburkholderia sp. Ac-20336. The sequence goes on from NZ_JAAGPS010000019.1 coordinate 59,268, forward strand.
CGCCGCGCCCGGCGCGTATGCGGGCACGGACCGCAAGGGGCGCGTCGGCAAGTTCGAGCTTGCCAACGGCGGCACGCTGTTTCTCGGCGAAATCGGCGATCTGCCGCTGCCGTTGCAGGGCGCGCTGCTGCGTGTGTTGCAGGACAAGGAATTCGAGCCGCCCGGCTCGAACCGGATCGCGCACGCGGACGTGCGGATCATCGCGGCGACCTCGGTGGACTTGCCCGCGCTAGTCGCGGCCGGGCGTTTTCGCGCGGACCTGTTCTACCGGCTCAACGTGCTGACGATCCACGCGCCCGCGCTGCGCGAGCGTCCGTCCGATATCGAAGCGCTTGCGTATGCGATGCTCGAAGACCTCGCGGCGCAGACGCGCGGCGGCGCTCACTTCGAATTGCAGGACGACGCCTTGCGCCTGCTCTGTGCATACGACTGGCCCGGCAACGTGCGCGAGTTGCGCAACACGCTCGAGCGCGCGGTGATGCTGTCCGACAGCGAGCGGATCGACGCGCGCACGCTCGCGCCGTTCCTCGGCGCGGGGCAGGGCGGCGCGTTTGCCGCCGTCTTGCCGAAGGCAGCCGGGCCGGCCCATGCCTCCGGTGCCGCGGACCTCGCGGATATCGCCGCCGCACCGGCCTTATGGAGCGACGCCATGGCCGCCTACGAGAAGCGTTTCCTCAGCGATGCGTTGCGCGCGAACGGCGGCCGTGTGATCGACACCGCGAAGCAGATCGGCATGGGCCGCGCGACGCTGTACAAGAAGATCGCGGCGCACGGCATCGAGGTCTGAGCGGCGCGTTCGAGCGCATGCCGCCGCAAGTGACGCAGTGCGAGTGCCGCGTGGCACAATCGCGTGATCGAACAACAAGACGTGATCGGGGCATCCAATGAAACGCTGTCTTTCTCTCTTCGCGCGCCGTTCGGGCATCATGCTGGCTGCCGGTGCGGTCGTCGCGCTCGGCGGTTGCAGCAGCAGTGCGCCGTTGTTTCTCTCGGATGGCCGCGCGACCACGCTCGTGCAATGTCCGGTCGGCTCCGACTCGTGTTCCCAGCAGGCGAGCGCCAGCTGCAGCGGCGCATACGACGTCGTGCGTCAGTCGAGCGAGGGCGGCACGCTCAGCCTGATCTACGCCTGCCGCGCGAAGTAACCGGCACGCCAGTCACGCCAACGCCGCGCCGGTGCAACGCCGGCGCCGCCCGTACAGTCGCTACGGCACCGGCGCTTTCTGCGGATTGCGATCCAGTAAAACATGCGGGCTTTTCAGGCGCTATACATTGACGCTGCGCCAGTTAATCGTTTTTCCACCGCCTCAATCTCTTTATTTAGCATGCTCGTATTATTTCGACGAGCGCATGGCCGTCACAAATCGGTGCGTGTAATACACGTCCGATATCGGGTTGACATACAACATGGCTTTTACGAGCGGCGCTTTACCGGAGGCGCGCCGTGCACCCCCACAATTATTTTCCGCGAGAACATGGATTAAGCGTTAGCGGGTTCACCGTCGAACGTCGTCGGTGCGGAAGGTAACGGAACGCGAAGTTCGACAGCAGTATTCTTTTTAAACCGTTAGCGATTTAACCCCCGGCGGGCAGATTTTGCCGGGTTTTTCTGATGCTAGCAGGCGCTCAGGAAGTATTTTCCGCTCACGGTCGGGCCATGTCAGCGTGCGCTGGCTATCGCACTCATGTTTCGATTTTGCTTCGATATTAATCAATAGAAAACGGGGAAAAGCAATGAATCATCAGCAACTCGAAAAAGACATTGAGCATCTGGAGCAGATAATTTCCCATATTTCCGCAGAAGACCGTATTCCGTTGTCCTATTGGCGCAACCGGATCGAACTGGTTTCCTGCGCGGCTCTGGTGCCGTCGCAGGCCACTCGCGTCAAACGCCTGAATGCGGCGCTTAATGCACTCGAAAAACGGCGGAAAGTTTAATTGCCGGGAACCTGATTCCGGCAATCAAGGAAGTCCATGCATTCTTCGGCCGGGCAATTTTTTCGACCCGGCATGCGCCTATCGCGCTCGCGCGGCTGACTGGTCGAAGCCGCAAAAGCGCTGGCCGGTGCGCCCTCCCGATCGTCGACGATTGAGCGCCTTGAGTGTGCCTCGTGCCCATCGCACTCATCGCACTCATCGCACGGCGGCACGGCTCGCGCGGTCATTCAAGCCATCCAGGTATACGCCGCATTCACACGGTCGCGCGATTCACTATGCTGTGCTTGATTCCTCTGATAGTGTCCGCACAGCACAGCAGTTCGTCCAATGAGTGGGGAGCACCGGCATGGCCTCTTACAAACAGTTGACCGCACAACTCGAAAAACTCCATAAGGAAGTCGCTGTGGCTCGCGAACGCGAAATCGCGCAGGCCATTGCCGAGATCAGGCAGAAGGTGGCCGAATACGATCTCACCGCCGAGGAACTCGGTTTCACGAGCCCGGCGAAGCCGAAGCGCAAGGCTGCTTCGGCAGGGGTTGCCAAGTACCGCAACCCGAAAACCGGCGAAACGTGGAGCGGTCGCGGCCGTTCGCCCGCCTGGCTGGCCGGCAAGAATCGCGAGCGTTTTCTGATCGACGTTTGAGGCGTTCCGGCGCCGTTGGCCCATGCTCACCGACGCTTATCGAAGGCGTCGATGCCCGTTGGCGTGTAGCGTATTGCCATCGTCGCGCGATGCTCGCCGTGATTCGCTGCCGCCTTCTTTTCCCGATGTGATCCGCTTTCATCCGCGCCGTTGTCCAGGTCCTGAAAACGCTCACCTTTGAGTCGGGTTCGAATGCGAGTCGCGAGCTTTGTCGATGAGTTCGAGACTCGCGTGCTCGCTTCGGTGAGCCTGGTTTTATTGCGCGACGCACCGCCGGGCGCATACGCCGCCGCCGCGTTCCGGTGGCATACAGCGCTTGCCGAAAACCCGTACCCGCCTTTGCTGGCAGGCGTTTCCAGGCGTTTTCGAGCGGTTCGGCGCGGCGTATCGATAGCGATGCAGAGCGTTGCCGCCGTTTCTCCACGGTTTGCTTTTACGTTCCGTGCGCCGTAGCAGGTGCAGGGATGATCTTCGCGATCCTCACCTTTCGTCGCGTTTCGATTGCCATTGGCGAGAGTCCCGAAAACGCTCACCTTTCCCGCGCGAATGCGCACGCCGGCGTCCATGCCCGAGCATCGGGCGGCCCATGCCCCGCCCATCGCGCCGTTTCCACCGACCCCCTTTCCCCCGGCCGCCGCGCCGGACGTGTATCATTCGCACCTTGCGCGGCGATTCCCGCATTGTCGAACGCTGAGCCATGACCCGTTCGCCCGTCGTTTTCGACGCGGCACGAGCCGGTCGATCCCGGCTCTCGTCCGACTCCCGCAACTCGACGCCGCCGCGCCACGCGCGGCATACCGGCTGCCCGAGGCCGCGGCAATCGCCCGAACCCCTTTCCGTGACCGCCCGATCCGATGTCAGTCTCCGAACTCAAACGCCGCCGCACGTTCGCGGTCATTTCCCACCCGGACGCGGGTAAAACCACGCTGACCGAAAAGCTGCTGCTGTTCTCGGGCGCGATCCAGATTGCCGGCACCGTGAAGGGCCGCAAGAGCAACCGCTACGCGACGTCCGACTGGATGGAGATCGAAAAGCAGCGCGGCATTTCGGTCGCGAGTTCGGTGATGCAGTTCGAGTACGGCGATTGCGTCATCAACCTGCTCGACACGCCGGGCCACGAGGACTTCTCCGAAGACACCTACCGCGTGCTGACCGCGGTCGACGCCGCCGTGATGGTGATCGACGGCGCGAACGGCGTCGAAGCGCAGACGCTGAAGTTGCTCGAAGTCTGCCGCAGCCGCAAGACGCCGATCGTTACCTTCATCAACAAGCTCGACCGCGAAGTGCGCGAGCCGCTCGAACTGCTCGACGAAATCGAGCAGCACCTTGGCGTGTCGGCGGTGCCGTTCACGTGGCCGATCGGCATGGGCAAGGATTTTCAGGGCGTCTATGACGTCCAGCGCGACCAGGTGCGCGTGTTCCGCGCGGGCCAGGACACGGCCGGCGGCGAAGTCGAAACGCTGCAGGCGCTCTCCGACGAGGAAGGCGAGCGCCGTTTCGGCCACGCATGGGTGCGCGCGAAGGAAGAGATCGATCTGATCAGCGGCGCGACGCCCGCGTTCGATCGCGAGCAGTTCCTCGCGGGCCAGCAATCGCCGGTGCTGTTCGGCTCGGCGATCAACAACTTCGGCGTGAAGGAAATTCTCGACGCGCTCGTCGATCTCGCGCCGCCGCCGTCGATGCGCATGACGGTGCAGCGCCCCGTGCTGCCCGAAGAGCCGAAGTTCACCGGCGTCGTGTTCAAGGTGCAGGCGAACATGGACCTCGCGCACCGCGACCGCGTCGCGTTCATCCGCGTGTGTTCGGGGCGTTTCGAGCGCGGCATGGCGGTGAAGGTGACGCGGTCGAACAAGACGTTCCGCGCGAACAACGTCGTGACGTTCCTGTCGCAGCGCCGCGAGACCGTGAGCGAGGCGTATCCGGGCGACATCATCGGGATTCCGAATCACGGCACGCTGAGTCTCGGCGATACGCTGACCGAAGGCGAGCAACTGCAATTCGTCGGTTTGCCGTTCTTCGCGCCGGAAATTTTCCAGACTGTCGAAGTGGTCGATCCGATGCGCGCGAAGCAACTCGGCGAAGCGCTGAAGCAGCTTGGCGAGGAAGGCGCGATTCAGGTGTTCCGTCCCGAAGCGGGCGGCCTGATGATTCTCGGCGCGGTCGGCCAGCTGCAGTTCGAGGTGGTGTCGCACCGGCTGTCGACGGAGTACAAGGTCGACGTGCGCATGGCGCCGGCGCGTTACCGCCTGTCGCGCTGGGTGACCTGCGACGACGCGGCCGAGCTGCGCCGCTTCACCGATTCGTACTCGGCGCGGATCGCGCTCGATGCGTCCGACGCGCCGACCTATCTGGCCTCGCACGTGTCGGAGATCGAAGTCGCGCAGAAGGCGTGGCCGAAGATCGTGTTCAACGAGTTGCGCGAGCACTCGGGGGCACCGTTCAGGAAGACGATGTAAGGGCGTGAGGCGAGCGATAAGTCCGCTTTTCGCCGCTTCGCCTCCGAGCTTTTCAGCGCTGCATGGAGAAAAAACCGCGTCGGTTCATATCGACGCGGTTTTTTCTTTGCGGCGCGGAACATCGCGACACCGCGATACTGCGGCGCAGTGCGTCAACCACACGCATCGCCGCATTTTCGGCACCTCATCCCGCAGCCACGCCCCCAGCGCCTGCACATACCGCTCCATCACCGGCAATCCGGAATGCGCGTCCGACTTCGCCTATGCTGACGGAAGCGCCCGCCTCGTCGCGAAGCCGGCTCTTTTCCACTCCAACCGCATGGAGCGCCCGTGACCGTTCGCAATCTCGACGCCCTGTTCCGACCCAAATCCGTCGCCGTGATCGGCGCGTCCGAGCGGCCGGGCAGTACCGGCGCGATGGTCTGGGCGCGCGTGCTCGAAGGCGG
>NZ_JAAGPS010000020.1:0-246 GCF_017105025.1 Paraburkholderia sp. Ac-20336
TGGCGGTATCATTAAAAAAAAAAAAAAAAAACATATTTTAATCCCATTGCGCTATCAATATCATGATGATGTATTCTTCGATGAAAAACACCGACAACTCACTACCCGAGTGATCGATCATTTATCCCTCTACACTTTCCTCTCCTCCTTACATCACGTCTAACCTTTACCTGTTCGTCTCTGCTATGGCTTCGCATAATTCGTCTCAGCACTATCTCACTATCATCATCTCTGTATACTACACGA
>NZ_JAAGPS010000230.1:0-5181 GCF_017105025.1 Paraburkholderia sp. Ac-20336
TCGCTGCCCGAGACGCTGCCCGCCGCGCGCGCCGGGCTCACGTGCGCCGGCCGGCATGCCGCCGGCGCATTGGCCCGTGTTCCGTCAAAGCGCTTCGTCCGACTCCTGCCTATGTCCGCTTCGCGACCCGACTCCGCCCGTCAGCGCCGCCCGATGCGTCCGCTGCCCGTCCTCATTTTCATGAGCCGCTGGCTGCAGGTGCCGCTCTATCTCGGCCTGATCGTCGCGCAAGCGGTCTACGTCGTGCTGTTCCTCAAGGAAGTCTGGCATCTGGTCACGGATTCGATGAAGCTCGACGAGACCAGCATCATGCTCGTCGTGCTGGGCCTGATCGACGTGGTGATGATCTCGAACCTGCTGATCATGGTCATCATCGGCGGGTATGAAACGTTCGTCTCGCGCCTCGGTCTCGATGGCCATCCGGATGAACCGGAGTGGCTCGATCACGTCAACGCCGGCGTGCTGAAAGTGAAGCTCTCGATGGCGCTCATCAGCATCTCGTCGATCCATCTGCTGAAGACCTTCATCAGCCCCGACCAGAACACGACGCACACGATCATGTGGCAGGTCATCATCCATGTCGCGTTCCTCGTGTCCGCGCTCGTGATGGCGCTCGTCGACCGCCTCACCACGCACACGCACCCCAAGCATTTCGAAGAGCCCGCGGCCTTGCACGCCGTGGGCGGCATCAAGGTTTCCACTCCCCTGAAGGCGCAAGACTGACCGCACCGCGCTGCGATCCGATAACAAGCGTCCCTCCCCACTGAGCTAGCCATGACCGTCATCAAACAGGAAGACCTGATCCAGAGCATCGCTGATTCGCTGCAGTACATCAGCTATTACCATCCGCTCGACTACATCGAAGCGCTCGGCCGCGCCTACGAGCTCGAACAGAGCCCGGCGGCGAAGGACGCGATCGCGCAGATCCTGACCAACAGCCGCATGTGCGCCGAAGGCAAGCGCCCGATCTGCCAGGACACCGGCATCGTCACGGTGTTCGTGAAGGTCGGCATGGACGTGCGTTGGGACGGCGCGACGATGAGCGTCACCGACATGATCAACGAAGGCGTGCGCCGCGGCTACATGAACCCCGACAACGTGCTGCGCGCCTCGATCGTGAGCCCGCCCGAAGGCGCGCGCAAGAACACGAAGGACAACACGCCGGCCGTGATCCACTATGAGATCGTGCCGGGCGACAAGATCGACGTGCAGGTCGCGGCCAAGGGCGGCGGCTCGGAAAACAAGTCGAAGTTCGCGATGCTAAACCCGTCCGATTCGATCGTCGACTGGGTGCTCAAGACCGTGCCGACGATGGGTGCCGGCTGGTGCCCGCCGGGCATGCTCGGCATCGGCATCGGCGGCACCGCCGAGAAAGCGATGCTGATGGCGAAGGAATCGCTGATGGACCCGATCGACATTCAGGACGTGATCGCGCGCGGCCCGCAGGACTGGATCGAAGAACTGCGCGTCGAACTGCACGAGAAGGTCAACGCACTCGGCATCGGCGCGCAGGGTCTCGGCGGTCTCGCCACCGTGCTCGACGTGAAGATCATGGCCGCGCCGACGCACGCCGCGTCGAAGCCGATCGCGATCATCCCGAACTGCGCGGCCACGCGTCACGCGCACTTCACGCTCGACGGCTCGGGCGTGGCGAAGCTCGAAGCGCCGTCGCTCGACGCATGGCCGAAGGTGCACTGGGAGCCGAACACGGAAACCAGCCAGCGCGTCGATCTCGACACGCTGACGCCGGCCGAAGTCGCAAGCTGGAAGCCGGGCCAGACGCTGCTGCTGTCGGGCAAGATGCTGACGGGCCGCGACGCCGCGCACAAGCGCATCGCCGACATGCTCGCGAAGGGCGAGAAGCTGCCGGTCGACTTCACGAACCGCGTGATCTACTACGTCGGCCCGGTCGATCCGGTGCGCGACGAAGCGGTCGGCCCGGCGGGCCCGACCACGTCCACGCGCATGGACAAGTTCACCGAAACGATGCTCGGACAAACGGGCCTCATTTCGATGATCGGCAAGGCCGAGCGCGGCCCGGTCGCGATCGAGTCGATCAAGAAGCATAAGGCGGCCTATCTGATGGCCGTCGGCGGCGCCGCGTATCTGGTCTCGAAGGCGATCCGCAGCGCGAAGGTGCTCGCGTTCGAAGACCTCGGCATGGAAGCGATCTACGAGTTCGACGTGCAGGACATGCCGGTCACGGTCGCCGTCGATTCGAACGGCACCTCGGTGCACCAGACCGGCCCGAAGGAATGGCAGGCGAAGATCGGCAAGATTCCGGTTGCCACGGCTTAATGATTCGCAATGAGTGCCCGTCGCGCGAGTCGGATGCCGGGGCTTCGGCCCCGGCTTTTTTTTGCTGTGCGCAAGACGTGCGCAAAGCGGCGCGCAATACCTGAAACAATGCCAAAAGTTGTGTCCGTAAGCTTGGCTTTTTCAGGTATGGCGTTTATTGTTGTTGGAAATTCAAGGTCCCCACATAAGGAATTAACATGCAAGGCGACAAGAAGGTCATCGAATACCTGAACGCGCAGCTCAAGAACGAACTGACCGCCATCAACCAGTACTTCCTGCATGCGCGGATGTACAAGCACTGGGGTCTCGACAAGCTCGGCAAGCATGAATACGACGAGTCGATCGGCGAAATGAAACATGCCGACTGGCTCATCGAACGTATTTTCATGCTCGACGGCCTGCCGAATCTGCAGGACCTGCACAAGCTGCTGATCGGTGAGGAAACCAAAGAAATCCTCGAATGCGATCTGAAGCTCGAACAGATTTCGCAGAGCACCTGCAAGGAAGCCATCGTCTACTGTGAATCGGTTCGCGACTTCATCTCGCGCGAAATCTTCACGAAGATTCTCGACGACACCGAAGAACATATCGACTGGCTCGAAACGCAGCTCGATCTGATCGACAAGGTCGGCATCCAGAATTACCAGCAAAGCGCGATGGGTTCGGTCGAGTCCTGAGCGAAGCCGGCTGCAATATCCCGCGCGGTGGCGCAAGGGTTCGTTTATCCGCGAGCGAACCTGCGTGCGAGACGGACCGCGCCGCGCGGACGATATACTTGCGCACTTTGCGCGCTGCGCCGTTTCCTGTTTTCGCTGTTTGCCGTTTCCTGTTTGCCGTTTGCGCCGTTCGTCGTTTCCGTCTGTGCCGGCTTCGGCCGTTTCCGCCTTTTCGCCAAGCGTAGCGTCACGCACGTTTTCCTCGCCTATGTCTGCTCAATCGCCGTCCCCGACCGTCCGGACTTTCACCGCTGGCGCCGCGTTGCAGGCACCGGTCGGCATTTTCGATTCGGGCTTGGGCGGTCTGTCGGTGCTGCGGGCGGTGCGGGCGCAACTACCTGACGAGACGCTGCTCTATGTCGCCGATTCGCTGTACGCGCCGTATGGCGAGCGCGACGACGACTTCATCGCCGACCGTACGCTCGCGATCGGCGAATGGCTGATGGGGCAAGGCGCGAAGGCACTCGTGGTCGCCTGCAACACGGCGACCGCGCAATCGATCGCGCTAGTGCGCGAAAAGTTGCCGATTCCGCTGATCGGCGTCGAACCCGGCATCAAGCCCGCCGCGTTGCAGTCGAAAAGCCGCGTCGCGGGCGTGCTCGCGACACAGGCGACCCTGCGCAGCGCCCGCTTCCAGGGGCTGCTCGAACGCTACGCCGCCGACTGCCGCTTTCTGTGCCAGCCGGGACATGGGCTCGTGCAGGCGGTCGAGCGCTGCGACGTGAGCTCGGCCGAATTGCGCGCGCTGCTGCGCAGCTATCTCGAACCGATGCTCGACGCGGGCGCCGACACGCTCGTGCTCGGCTGCACCCACTACCCGTTTCTCGATGCGGCGATCCGCGACATCGTCGGCGACCGGCTCGCGCTGATCGACACGAGCGTGGCGATCGCGCGTCAACTGGAACGCGTACTGGACCAGCACGGCCTGCGCGCCACCGTGCCCGCCGCCGGCACGCCGCTGCCGCGCTTCTATTCCACCGACGACGGTCTCCACCAGCAGCAGCTCACCGCGACGCTGCTGGGAATCGAAGCGAGCGTCGAGCGAGTATTGATTGCCTCGCGGCGGACGGCCGGACCGGATTCGCGAGCGGCATAAAGCGCGACGCGCCCAGGCGCTGCCGCCCAGGCGGCTTCCGGCAGGGTTTTCGGCAAGATTACGCGGCTTGCATATTTCCGTACCCCGCCAGCCAAGCGTCGCCCGGACGCCGCCTGCGCCATTGCAGCGCACTTTCGTCCCGCCCCCGATTGAGTCGCCCCCAACCACCGGGCCGCACGACGCCCCACCACATCCGCGCCTTCCCGCCATTTTCCCCCTCTAGCGTCCTCGTTCCGGCCCCCCTTCCCGCCTCAAAATCCCTCCTATGAGTCTGGTTTTGTTACAAAAAATCATTCAGGGCGCTTGCCAAACGGCCCAAACAAAATGATAATAATTCGCATTAACGTTAGCTATGACGCCTGCCATGATTGTGTGTGTCTGCAAATCCGTTTCCGACCGAACCATCCGCTCCTCGATCGCGGACGGCATCGACTCGTTCGACGAACTCCAGTTCGAGCTCGGCGTCGCCTCCTGCTGCGGCAAGTGCGAGGAGTCGGTGCGCGACGTCATGCTGCAAAGCGGCGTCTGCGCGAGCCGGTGCGGCGTGGTCGTCGAACATCGTGCGCAGGTGGTCGAAATGGCTACGGTCTCGTTCTACGAACGCAAGGCAGCCTGAGTCCAGCTTTCGGGGTGCGGCGCGAGCCGTACCCACCCGTTTCAATGCCCCGACGCTTTGCGCACATTTAATGTAGCGCTTAATGCGACATCAGGATGTCGCATGATTTGCGGTACAGTCGCTGTTATCCCACTGCCGTCAGCAAGCCAGTATTCATGCCAGCCGGCTAAACCCACTCAACTTGAGCAAGGAGTTCGAGATGGAATTGCTGATTGGTTTCGTGACCACCCTGTTCATTTCGCTGCTGATTTTCCGAACATGACGATGTCCTGTCCGACACGCCGCCCAGGCGGCGTGCTGCCGCACTAACATGCAGGCCCCGTACCCCGTTCCCGCCGGCGCTTCGCTGGCGTCGCCTCCCCGTAGGAATTCCCGCGCGCTGACCGCCACCGTCGTGGTCGCGGCGATTCACGTCGCGCTGCTCGCCGTCATCATGACGCTGCGCCACGAGCCGG
>NZ_JAAGPS010000231.1:0-5021 GCF_017105025.1 Paraburkholderia sp. Ac-20336
TGCACGGCCTCGGCGCGCTCGCACAGTGCTACGGCAACGGCACGCTGCGCATCACGCCCTGGCAAAGCGTGCTGCTGCCCGACATCCCGACGCAGGCCGTGCCCGCCGTCCTCGCGCAGCTAGGCGCGCTCGGGCTCGCCTGCGATCCCGCCCAAGCCATCACGCACGTAATCGCCTGCACCGGCTCGCCAGGCTGCGCGAAGAGTCTCGCCGACACCAAGGCCGACGCGCTGCAACTGGCCGCGCGACTGCCCGCCGGCGTCGACGTGCATCTGAGCGGCTGCCCGCGCTCGTGCGCGGCCGCGCATTGCGCGCCGTACACGCTGCTCGCCGCCGCGCCCGGCGTCTACGACCTTTATCGACGCGACGGCCGCTCCGGTTTCGGCCACTGCGTCGCACCCCCACTGACGATCGACGAGGCCGCCGACCTGCTCGCGCGTCTCGTCAGGAATAAACCCGATGCTTGATTACATCCGCGACGGTCAGGAGATCTATCGCCAATCCTTCGCGACGATTCGCGCCGAGGCCGACCTGTCGCGTATCCCCGCCGACCTCGAAAAACTCGCGGTGCGCGTGATCCACGCGTGCGGCATGGTCGACGTGATCGACGACCTCGCGTTCTCCGCCGGCGCGGGCACGGCGGGCCGCGTGGCGCTCGCGCAAGGCGCGCCGATCCTGTGCGACGCGGGCATGGTTGCGCAGGGCATCACGCGCGCGCGGCTGCCCGCCGACAATGCGGTGATCTGCACGCTCACGCACATGAACGTGCCCGCGCTCGCGCGCGAGATCGGCAATACGCGCTCGGCCGCCGCGCTCGAGCTGTGGCGCCCGCACCTCGCCGGCAGCGTCGTCGTGATCGGCAATGCGCCGACCGCGCTGTTCCATCTGCTCGACATGCTCGATGCGGGCGCGCCGCAGCCCGCGCTGATTCTCGGCTTTCCGGTCGGCTTCGTCGGCGCGGCCGAATCGAAGGCGGCGCTCGCGGAAAACAGCCGCGGCGTGCCCTACGTGGTCGTGCACGGACGGCGCGGCGGCAGCGCGATGGCGGCCGCGGCGGTCAACGCGCTCGCAACGGAGATCGAGTAAATGACGGCACAGGTGACGACTCAAACGACAACTCAAGCGACCTCCCTGGCGACGCGGCATACGGCAACCCGGGGCCGGCTGTTCGGCATCGGCGTCGGCCCCGGCGACCCCGAACTCATCACGCTGAAGGCGCTGCGTTTGCTGAAGGCCGCGCCGGTGGTCGCGTACTTCGTCGCGAAGGGCAAGAAAGGCAACGCGTTCGGTATTGTCGAGGCGCATCTGGACGAGGCGCAGCAGCATCTGCCGCTCGTCTATCCGGTCACGACCGAGGCGCTCGAACCGCCGCTGTCGTATGAAGCGATCATCGCGGACTTCTACGACACGGCCGCCGAAATCGTCGCCGGCCATCTCGACGCGGGCCGCGACGTCGCCGTGATCTGCGAGGGCGATCCGTTTTTCTACGGCTCGTACATGTACCTGCACGACCGGCTGGCCGCGCGCTACGACAGCGAAGTCGTGCCGGGCGTGTGCTCGATGCTCGGCGGCGCGGCCGTGCTCGGCGCGCCGCTCGTGTATCGCAACCAGAGCCTGTCGGTGCTCTCGGGCGTGCTGCCCGAGGACGAATTGCGCCGCCGTCTCGCCGATGCCGACGCCGCCGTCGTCATGAAGCTCGGCCGCAATTTCGACAAGGTGCGGCGCGTGCTCGACGACCTCGGACTCGCCGGGCGCGCGCTCTACGTCGAACGCGCGACGATGGGCAATCAGCGCATCGTGCCGCTTGCCGAGGTCGATCCGATGGCCTCGCCGTATTTTTCGCTGCTTGTCGTGCCGGGGCAAAAATGGCAAGGATGAACGTGCCGGCCATCGTGATTCTCGGCGCGGGGGCGCTGGAGACCGCGCGGCGGATTCGGGCGGTTTATGAGGGGCGCGGCGCACAGGCTATGTGCGACGCTGAGGCGACACACGGCGCCGACGCCGCCCGTGACGGCGATGCCGACGCTGCTCGCGGTACGGCTGCCGTCGATCGCAGCGTTCAACCTGTTCTCTCCGCTCCCGCTCGCTGCGAAATCCACGCGCTGCAAGGCCGCGTAGGGGTCGGGGGCGGGGGCGGGGCCGACGTCGCCTACACTGAACTCGGCGCGCACCTGCGCGAACTCTATACGCGCGGCACGCCGATCGTCGCGCTGTGCGCGGCCGGTATCGTGATCCGCTGTCTCGCGCCGTTGCTGTCGAACAAGGGCGCGGAGCCGCCGGTACTCGCGGTCGCCGAGGACGGCAGCGCGGTCGTGCCGCTGCTCGGCGGCCTCGCGGGCGTCAACGTGATGGCGCGCGAAATCGCCACGGCCCTGACCGTGCAGCCCGCGATCACGACGAGCGGCGAGTTGCGCTTCGGCACCTGCGTGCTCAATCCGCCTGAGGGCTATGCGCTCGCCGATCTGGGTCAAGGCAAGCGCTTCGTGTCGGATCTGCTCGCGGGGGCAAGCACGCGCATCGAAGGCGAGGCGCCCTGGCTCGACGACGCGCAACTGCCGCGCGATGCCCACGCACGGCTCGCGATTCGCGTGACGCCGCATGCGTGGGATGGCCGCGTGGATGAACTGGTGATTCATCCACGGAGCGTGGTGGCGGCGGTGGTGCTGGCGGATGCGTGGGGCAGTACCGATGCTGCTGAGCAAGCGCAGGCTCGTACTGCCGGCGCGGCTGAGGAAACCGGTGGCGATGCCGGTCACGCCAAGGCCAAAGCCAGCGATAACGCGAGCGGCACGGCAACTGACAGTGCTGCTGCGACCTCTATTGCGACCGCTACCGCCGAAGCCAACGCCCATACAGGCCGCACTACCGCTCAGCCTGCCGCGATGGCTGACAGCGCCCCGGCCGAGTCCGTTACCCAATCCGCCGAAGCGATCGCCGCACACGTACGTGCAGCCCTCGACGCACACGGCCTCGCCGCGCTGTCGCTAGCGGCCTTGCTCGCGCCGACCGCGAGAATGACCCACCCCGCGCTGGCGCAAGCCGCGGCGCTCCTGAACGTGCCGCTGCGCTTCGCCGACGCAAGCTCCGCGGCGGATCGCTCAACCCCCGAGGCATTGCTGCATGCTTCGCTGCGCGTCCCGCATAAGACGCTGAATGAAGCCATACCCAACACACCAGACGCAGCGGCTCACAACACGCCGCACGAAACATCCCACGAGGCGCCGCACGCCCATCCCCCCATCGCCCTCGCTCTCGCCCTCACCCCGCTCGCCATCGATCCCGCGACCATCGGCCAAGCGCGCGGCCGCCTGACCGTGATCGGCCTCGGCCCCGGCCGCGCCGACCTGCTAGCCCCGGCCGCGCGCACGGCATTGAACGAGGCCACCGACATCCTCGGCTACGACACCTACGTGAAAATGGCCGGCCCGCTGCGCGCGGATCAGCGCGTGCACGGCACCGACAATCGCGAGGAAATGCAGCGCGCGCGCCACGCGTTCGAACTCGCGAGCGAGGGCCGCGCGGTCGTGATGGTGTCCTCGGGCGACCCCGGCGTGTTCGCGATGGCGGCAGCCGTGCTCGAAGCGCTCGACGCCTCGCGCGACGACGCCTGGGCCACCGTCGAACTGTCGATCGTGCCGGGCGTCTCGGCCGCGCTCGCGACCGCCGCGCAAGCCGGCGCGCCGCTTGGCCACGACTTCTGCATGCTGTCGCTGTCGGACAACCTGAAGCCGTGGACGATCATCGAAAAACGCCTGCGTCACGCGGCCGAAGCCGATCTCGTGATGGCGTTCTACAACCCGATTTCGCGTGCGCGCCCGTGGCAACTGGACAAGGCGCTCGACATCGTGCGGGAGTATCGCGCGGCCTCGACCGAGGTCGTGCTCGGCCGCGACATCGGCCGGCCCGGCGGCACGCTGCGCACGCTCACGCTTGGCGAGTTGCGTTCGTCGGACGTAGACATGCGTACGATGGTGATCGTCGGGTCGTCGCTGACGCGAAGGTTTGCCTGCGGGGCCGACGGCGCGCAGTGGGTGTACACGCCGCGCTGGTACGAGTAGGCGGGCGCGCCTGTACAAAACCCGCACGAGACCTGCGGGAAGCACGTCCCCTCGCTTTTCGCGTCGCTTCTCGCCTCACTGCTCGCTCCTCGCTTCGTCCCGCCTCGTCCCGATTGGCCCTGCCTCACCCCGCTCACGCCACCTTCAGATCCTCGACCGCTCGCTGCCTGACCCCGAGGTCGTCCCACAACTCCGGATGACATGTGAACACCAGAATCTGGTGCCGCGTGGCCGCGTCGATCAGCGCGCGCTTGAGCGCATCGCGCCGCGATGCGTCGGTATGCACAGCCGCATCGTCGAGCATTAACAGGGTTGGCCGGCCCGACGACTGAAGCAGGTCCGCGTAGGCGAGCCGCGTCAGGATGCCGAGCTGTTCGCGCGTGCCGAAGCTGAGCGCGTCGAGCAGTTCCTCGCGGCCCGCGCGATCGAGCGCCGCGGGACTCAGGTCGTCGCCGAGCGCGAGGCTCGCTTGCGGAAAAATCCGCTTCAGGTAGTGGCCCAGCCGCTCGGTCAACGGCGCGCGCAGTTGCGCCACCGCCGCATCGCGTTCGTCGACGAGCACCTCGTCGAGCAGACTCAGCGCGCCCGCGCGCAGGCTCAGCTCGTCCTTGCGGCGCGTGGCCTGCTCGATCTGCGCGTCGAGCGCCGCCAGCCGTTCGCCGAGACCGGACGCGCCCATCGTCTCCAACTGGCTGCGCAGTTGCGCGATCCGCACCTGGCGCTCGTGCTGCTCGCTGCGCGCAAGCTCCGCCGACGCGCGATAGCGCTTCGCCTCGGCAGCCGGATCGTCGAGACGCGCCGCATCGAGTTCGCGCTCGCGGCCCTCGCGCTGCTGGCGCAACGCATCGACCTTCACGCGCTGCTCGACGAGACTCGCCTGCCATTGCGCGCGGTTGCGGCGAAACGCATCGTCGGCGAGTTGCGCTTCCTTGCGCTGTAGCTGCGCGGCCAGCGAATCGGCCC
>NZ_JAAGPS010000232.1:0-250 GCF_017105025.1 Paraburkholderia sp. Ac-20336
GAAAAAAAAAAGCTTCTATCGTCTTGTATCCCACATGATCACGTTCTTCTGGCTTATCACCAACTGGATTACGCCCTCCGCCCTGTTTCTCTTGCCGTTCTTTCAGCTTTATTCGAGAGTGTGGCTGATGGATATGTAAGTGGCCGTAGCAGCGGGGCGAGTGCTGTGCCACAGGCAGAGTGCAGTGTGGCTACTGGAGGACTGCAGGTCGGATGTCTCGCGTGACAGCGATGATTATTTTTTTTTTTTT
>NZ_JAAGPS010000233.1:0-4752 GCF_017105025.1 Paraburkholderia sp. Ac-20336
CGGCACCATGCAGCCCGACCCCGCGCGTCGTCTCTGGTTCGCGCGCGCCGCATCGCTCATGGCACTCGCTGCACTCGCGAGCGCGGCGCCGTTGGCCCACGCGCTCACGAGCACGGCCGCGCAGCCCGACCCCGACGCATTCTCGCCTCAGCAATCGGCCGCGTTTCGCGCCTGGTTCTCGCGCATTGTCGATCAGCAACTGCGGCACGGTCCGACCCCGCGCTGGACGCAGCGCGATTGCGCGGGCCTCGTGCGCTTCGCGGTCGGCGAGACGCTGAAGCCGCACGACAGCAAATGGCTGCGCGCGAACGGCATGACCGGTCTCGCGGACGCGAGCAGCATGCCGCCCGAGTTGCAGCTAACGGCCTCGCAACGCACGCTCGCGAACCGCTGGACGCGCGTCGACGGCTCGACGGGAGCGTATGCGTCGGCGATCGCGCTGATCCAGCGCAACAGCCGCTTCGTCGCGAAAGACATCAACCAGGCTTTGCCGTGCGACCTGCTGTTCTTCGACCAGGGCGACGACCAGCATCTGATGATCTGGCTCGATCGCTACATCGCCTATCACACCGGCACCGTCACGCCGACCGATACCGGTCTGCGCGCGGTCGCCGTTTCCGACCTCGTGCAATGGAAAGATTCCCGCTGGCAGCCGCTCGACGGCAATCCGAATTTCGTTGGCGTGTTTCGTTTGGACTTTCTGACACCATGATCCGAAGAAAAATCGCGTGCGGCCGTTTTTCGAGCGGCGCCTGGGGCGGCGTGTGGCGTCGCGTGGCCTGCCTGTTCACCGCGCTGTTCGTCGCGCTGACACTTGCGTTCGCATTCACGGCCCCGGCTCGCGCCGACGACGACGCCGCAGCCGATGACACGGCCGACGCCAACATCGCCGCGAACCCCACGCTGCAAGCGGCGCCGCCGAGCAACTACAGCGCGCAGAAGGTCGACGGTCAGCCGTTCTTTCTGCTGTCCGACGCGAGCTTCGGCAGCGATCAGCTCGCGCAGGTGCGGCTCGAAGCGCCGGGCCGCGATTTCAAGGACGCGTTGCAGCCGTATGGCGGCGCGGACATCGTCGTGTATCGTGTGCCGCAGCCGCTCGAGTTTCTGAAGGCGCAGAAGAATCTGCATCGCCTGAACGTTGCGCCGAATTACCAGGGCGAAGGGCTCGCGAACACGCTCGCGTATCTATGGGACCGGTGGTTCACCGAAGCGCGCCGCGCGTGGCAGCGCGTGCTGTCGTTCGCGACGCGCAGCAAGGCGACCGCGGCCGAGCCGCAATTCAAGCTCGGCGAGCAGACCGGCAAGCAGACGCAGTTCGAGCCGCGCTCGTCGTTTGCGCCGTTGAAGGGCTACGACGTGGTCGCGCGCTTTCGCTATCCGATCTGGGACGCGAAGGCGATTGCGCCGCCGAAGGGCGTGAATCTCGAAGGCAGTAGCAGCAACTTCATCGACGAGAGCGCCGGCAACGTGATGATTCCGGTCGGCAAGCTGCCGCCGGGGCTCTATATCGTCGAAGCCGTGATCGGCAACTATCGCGCGCATACGCTGCTGTTCGTGTCGGACACGGTCGCGGTCGTGAAGGCGACCGCGGGCGGCATGCTCGTGTGGACCGCGCGGCGCGACAACGGCAAGCCGGTCGCGAATACCGAGGTGAGCTGGACCGACGGCGTGGGGGTGCTGCAAAGCGGCACCACCGGCGGCGACGGCGCGCTGCCGTTGCAGCACGTGAGCCCCGAGCGCAGCTATGTGCTCGGCGTCGATCCGCAGGGCGGCGTGTTCGTCTCCGAAAATTTCTATTACGACAGCGAGATCTACAACACGAAGATCTACGCCGTGACGGACCGGCCGATGTACCGGCCCGGCGATACGGTGCAGGTGAAGTTCATCGGCCGCACGTTCCAGAACGCGACGCAATCGTCCGCGCCCGAAGCCGCCGACCTCAAGCTCGACGTGCTCGACCCGAACGGTGCGCCGGTCGCGACGCGCAGCGTGCATTTCGCGTCCGATACCGGCGCGGATACCTCGTTCACCTTGCCCGCCGACGCCACCGCCGGCGGCTACACGCTGCGCTTCGATTATCGCGGCGACGTCTATGGCAGCGCGTTTCGCGTCGCCGAATACGTGAAGCCGCACTTCGACGTGAACCTCGCGATGGAGAAGGCCGACTACGCGACCGGCGAGCCGCTGAAGGGCAAGATCCAGTTGCGCTATCCGGACGGCAAGCCGGTGCGCGACAGCAAGATTTCGGTCACGCTGCGCGCGCAGAAAGTGACGATCGTCGACGGCGAATTGCGTTACGCGGGGCTCTTTCCGGTCAAGCTCGAACAGCAGGAACTGAAGACCGACAGCAACGGCAACGCGGACCTGACGCTGCCGGCCGCGCAGGAGCCGAGTCGCTACGCGCTGACGCTGTTCGCGCAGGACGGCGCCGCGTACAAGGTGCGCGTGACGCGCGAGGTGCTGATCGCACGCGGCGCGACGCCGTATCGCCTGAGCAGCGCGAAGTCGTTCTCGCAGCCGAAGGAAGCGGTCAGCTTCGATCTGCAGCCGCTCGGCGTGCTCGATCCGGCCGCGCATGCGCCGGCGAAATGGCAATGGACGCGCCTCGAATCGCAGACGCACGGCGAAGGCGCGCTGAAAACGGCGGGCGCGGGCGGCAAGCAGTCGTTCCCGGTGCAGTTCGACGAGCCGGGCTCGTACATGGTGTCGGTCAAGGACGATCAGGGCAATCTGCTCGCGGCGGCCAGTCATTGGGTCGCGGGCGACGGGCTCAAGGCGATTCCGGGCAGCGTCGAGATCGTGTTCGATCGCGCGCGCTACAGGATCGGCGATACCGCCGAAGCGCTGATTACGTTCCCCATGCCGGTCGACGACGCGCTGCTCACGCTCGAACGCGACAACGTCGAGCACCGCGCATTGCTGAGCACGGGCGGCGACTGGTTGCAACTGCAACGCATCGCGCCGTCGCAGTGGAAGGCGCGTATCAAGGTCGGCGCCGAGTTCGCGCCGAACATGACGTTCTCGGTGCTGTACGTGCATGGCGGCGAATACGTGTTCGAGAACGCGGGCATCGTCGTCGCGCAGCCGAGCATCGAGCTGAACGTGAAGAGCGACAAGCCCGTCTACGGTCCCGGCGATACCGTCACGCTCGACTTCGACAGCACGCTCGCCGGCAAGCCCGAAGCGGCCAATCTGACCGTCAGCGTGGTCGACGAAATGGTCTATGTGCTGCAGCCGGAGATCGCGCCGAACATCGTCGACTTTTTCTATCACCCGCGCCGCAATAACGTGCGCACCTCGTCGAGCTTGTCGTTCATCACCTACGACCTCGCGCGCGCGCCGTTGAAGGGCGCGCCGGGCGGCCCGCAGCGCGCGAACTACAACGAGCGCGGCGTCAAGGTGCTGGAGCGGCCGCGGCGCGACGAGCAGGACACGGCCGCATGGCAGGCGAATCTGAAAACCGATGCGAACGGTCACGCGACCATGAGCTTCCGGATGCCGGACTCGCTCGCGCGCTGGCGCATTACCGTGCGCGCGGCCGCGCCGGACGGCATGGTCGGGCAGCGCACCGCGTACGTGCGCTCGGACAAGGCGCTGTATCTGAAGTGGAGCGGGCCCGCGCATTTCCGCGCCGACGATCAACCGGCCATCGACATGATCGCGTTCAACCAGACCGATGCGGATACCGACGCGCAGTGGGTCGTGAACGGCGGCGGTCTCGCGCTGAACCAGAAGGTGACGTTAAAGCGCGGCGCGAATTATCTGCGTCTGCCGAGCGGCGCGTTGAAAGCCGGCGTGATCGATGCGACGCTGCGCGCGGGCGGCAAGGACGTCGACCGCTTGCAGACGACGATCCGCCTCGACGCGGATGGCTGGCTCGATCTGCATCAGGACACGGTCGCGCTCGACGGCACGGGCAAGCCGCTTGCGCTGCTGGCCGATGCGCAGGATGTTGGCGTGCGTTTCGTCGGCAATGCGGCGAGCCAGTTCATGCGCGTCGCCGACGATCTGATCGCCTATCCGTACGGTTGCGCCGAGCAGACCTCGAGCCGGCTGATTCCGCTTGCGCTCGCGCACGACACGTTGCGCGACACGGGCGGCGAGGCCAATGCCGCGAGCCCGGAGCAGGGGCTCGAAGCGCTGCTGCGCAATCAGCGCCAGCGGCTCGCGATGCTCGCGGGCGTCGGCGGCACGTTCGGCTGGTGGGGCGATACGACGGGCGGCAGCGCATTGATGACCGCTTACGCGTATTACGCCGACTGGCTCGCGAGCCGCAGCCTCGGCATCAGTCTGCCCGCCGACAACTGGCAGCACGCGATGGACGTTTATCGCGACGCCGGCGCGAAGGAGCCGCTGCTGCATCGCGCGCTTGCGCTGTGGTTCCTGCAGCAGATGGGGCTGCCGGTCGCGACGCCGGTCGCGGGCATCGCCGAGGATTTGCAGGGCGACGCGGCGGCGCTGGCCGCAGCGAACGGCAAGGCGGCCGGCGGCACAGGCACAGGCACAGGCACAGGCACAGGCACAGGCACAGGCACAGGCACAGGCACAGGCACAGGCACAGCGGCGCGCGGCAATGCAGCCGGTACGGCGGACAGCATCGTGTTCGCGCAGGCCGATTCGCCGCGCGGCAAGCAGATGGCGACGCTGCTCGTTGCGAGCATGGCGCGTGGCGCGAATGCGCCATTGCCGGCGGGCTTCGATGCAGCCGTGAGCGCGGCGCGTGGCGCGCTGGCGAACGATCCCGCGCCGTTG
>NZ_JAAGPS010000234.1:0-4951 GCF_017105025.1 Paraburkholderia sp. Ac-20336
TGGTTTTTAAAGATCGGTCCACAAACTCACAGCACCCAAACCACCCGGCACCGCTTCGTTCGCGTCGCTGCGTCTGCAGCAGAGAAACGAGATTATGCTGACCGCCCCGCATCACGTCAAGACCCTTGCGCGAATTTTCTTCGAACCGACGCAAAAAGATGCGCCTCATGCATAGTGTGTGAGGGCATGGCAACCGATCCCCTTGCGTGAGGGCGAAACATCTCCACATATATATATCGAGCGGCAGCGATGCCCGCCGATGCGCGTATCAACCCATCGTCCGCCGGAAACACCCACGCATGTGATGCGTCAACGTCTGCGAAGCAACACAAATATGACTAATTGATGTGCAAGCGTGAGCGCGAACACGCAAGCTCGTATATAATGCGAGCCGCGCAAATTTCGCATTCATTCTATCGGCCCGCTTCGAGCGGGCTCATCTTTTTGCTCCCCAGAGCACAGCCAAACAACCGCGTTGAGTCACATCAGGTGATGCTGAGCCCTGCTCGAAACGCCTGACGGTAGCGTCTTGCGTCTCATAGCGAAGCCTCTAGAGGAAAATACGTGAACCCTTTTGATCGCGAAGATTCGCAAAACGAAACCGCCTTCATCGCCAAAGCTTCCTCGGGCCGCACGGCCAAGGGCAAGGGCGCAGGCAAAGCGATCCCCGTGGCGGCCGAACTGCAGCCGCAACAAGCCGAAGAACGTCAGCGCCTGATGCGCGCGCTGATCCAGCTAGGCAAGGAGCAAGGCTACCTGACCCACGCGCAGATCAACGACCACCTGCCCGACAACTTCACGCAAACGGCGGCGATCGACAGCATCGTCAGCGCGTTCAGCGACATGGGCGTGCAGGTCTACGAGCAGGCCCCTGACGCGGAAACCCTGCTGCTGAACTCGAACACGCCGACCGTCGTCTCGGACGACCAGGCAGACGAGGAAACCGAAGTCGCCCTCTCGACCGTCGACTCCGAATTCGGCCGCACGACCGACCCCGTGCGCATGTACATGCGCGAAATGGGCGCGACCGAACTGCTGACTCGCGCGGGCGAAATCGCAATCGCGAAGCGCATCGAAGACGGTCTGCATCAGATGGTGCAGGCGATCGCAGCGTGCCCGCTCGCGATCTCCGCGATTCTCGCGAGCGCCCAGCAGGTGGCCGACGGCGAGTTGCGCATCGACGAACTGGTCGACGGTCTCAATGAAGACGACGTGGCCGCGGAAGAAGACTCGAACTCGAACTCAAGCGCCGACGCCGATGCCGACGAAGACACCGACTCCGACGATAGCGACGAAGACGAGGACGGCGACGACGTCGGCCAGGCCGACTCAGCGGCGGCGGACGAAGCGCGTCTGAAGCAGCTCACGAGCGACTGCCTCGAAATCTTCGCGCAGGTCGGCATCCTGTACGACCAGATGAGCGAGGCGCACACGCGCGGCGACGTCGGCTCGAAAGCCTATCTGCGCGCCCGCGAAGACATCCAGCTGCACCTCGCGCGCATCCGCTTCACCGCCCGCACGATCGACCGCCTGTGCGGCGACGTGCAGCATCAGGTCGCGCAAGTGCGCTCGATCGAGCGCAACATCCTGCAAATCGTCGTCTCGAAGGCCGGCATGCCGCGCGAGAAGTTCATCGAATCGTTCGGCGGCAGCGAAACCGACCTCGGCTGGACCGAGCGCGCGGCGCGCCCGGCCTCGACGGCCTACAGCGCGGCGCTCGAGCGCCATCTGCCGGCGATCCAGTCCGAACAGCAGAAGCTCATCGAAATCGAAGCGACGGTTTCCCTGCCGCTCAAGGAGCTGAAAGAGATCAACCGCCAGATGGTCGCGGCCGAGTCGAAGATGCGCAAGGCCAAGAGCGAGATGATCGAGGCGAACCTGCGTCTCGTGATCTCGATCGCGAAGAAGTACGTGAACCGCGGCATGCTGTTCCTCGACCTGATCCAGGAAGGCAATATCGGCCTGATGAAGGCCGTGGACAAGTTCGAATACCGTCGCGGCTGGAAGTTTTCGACGTACGCGACGTGGTGGGTTCGCCAGGCTGTCACGCGTTCGCTCGCCGACCAGGCGCGCACGATCCGCGTGCCGGTGCACATGATCGAAACGATCAACAAGCTGAACCGCATCTCGCGCGAAATTCTGCAGCAGACCGGCCAGGAAGCGCATCCGGCCGTGCTCGCCGAGCGCATGGAACTCTCGGAAGAGAAGGTGCGCGGCATTCTGAAGATCGCGAAGCAGCCGGTCTCGCTGGAAACGCCGGTCGGCGACGACGGCGACGCGACGCTCGGCGACATGATCGAAGACGCGGGCGTTTCCTCGCCGGCCGATGCGGCAATGCAGGCCGACCTGCGCGCCGCCATCGACGACGCGCTCGACTCGCTGTCGCCGCGCGAAGCGAAGGTGCTGCGCATGCGCTACGGCATCAATACGAAGTCGGACCACACGCTCGAGGAAGTGGGCAAGCAGTTCGACGTCACGCGCGAGCGGATCCGTCAGATCGAAAGCAAGGCAATGCGCAAGCTCATGCATCCGAGCCGCGCCGACCGTCTGAAGTCGTTCCTCGACCGTTAAGCCTCGGCCGCCCTCACCTTCAGGCCGCGTTCAGGCCTTCATGCTTGCCGTGCTCCCCGCACGGCAAGCCGCAACACCCCGCCTCATACACAAGCAGCAGAACCAACCGGCCAACGGTGACTTCTGCTGCCTGCTCCCTTCAGCCGCGTAGCACGCATGTGGAAACACAGGGTGATCTTCGCGCGCGCGATGGCTATTCGCGCTCCATTCTTCGCGACAGCAATAGAACACGCAGCGCACGCATAACTTCTTCCGCTCCCCATGCCCGCACGCGTGCCTTTGCTTCGCCACGTCGCACGACATGGCGCTTCACGTCGATCCAAACAGGCGTTCGATTGTTGTCCACAGAAACTGGGAACAAGCTTGTGGACAACCTGCGCATGACCGCGCTAACTCATTGAGCCCACTCGATTTCACGCGCGCGCTCACGACAGGTCGCGAACCTCGCCTACCATCGTCCGCATACACGCCCGCGCTGATCGCCGACACCCCGCCTTCCCGGCCTCACGGCATCACAAACGTCTTCACGAGCGTCAGCTCGCCCGGCTTGCGCATCGGCACGCGGATCGTTTCGCTCTTCTCGTCCGGCGTGTTCTCGTTCGTGATAATCGTGACCTGCGCGACCGTTATGTCGCTGCCGCTATTGCCGTTGCCGTAGTAGTTGACGAACACGAGGTAGGTGCCCTTGAGCGGCGCCGCCGACGAATAGATCTCCGGCCCGTAGCCGGTCGTCACGTCGACGTCGAGCGAGCCGCCGTTGGGCGTCACGCGATCGCCGTACCACGCGTGCGCGCCGTCGGGCGAGACGACGTGCAGATCGAGGTCGGTGCCGTCGGTGTCCCATGCGAGCACCACGCGCAGCTTCGGCTGCGTCTTGCCGCTGTAGGCGTCGTAGAACTGCACGCGCTTGCGGCTGCCGTCCGGGGCGCGCAATTCGACGCTGTTGCTGCCGGACGGAAACGCATACGGCCGCGAGAAGCGGCCGTCTTCCTCGACGCGCTGTGGCAGCGGCGTGCCGTTCACGACGAGCGTGCCCACCGAGGTGCCCTTCTTCTTCGGCGTGTTGCGGATCTGCCCTTCGATCAGTGCGAATTTCGACTGCCCTTCCGGCGTCGACACCGATACCGCCGGGTAGTGCACGTCCTGCGTATAGCGCTCGCTGTCGCCGCTCGTGTTGCGCCAGCCGTTCAGCGGCGCGCTGAAATCGATATCGCCCGCCCAGGCGGCCGGCGCCGTCTGCACGCAGACGACGAGCCACCAGCCCGCCGCCTTCAGCCAACCTGTCGCGCTGGATTTCATCGTTGCCGCTCCTGTCTCACGCTCTACACGGGAAAAAATCCGCCTCATCACATCGCTCGTCGAATCGTTCATGGGCTCGCTCATTGAATCTGCCCGTCGGTGTGGATCAGCAGACGCGCGGTGCGCTCGACGAACGCTTCGTCGAGCCCGCGCGGATGATGCTGGAACGCGAGGTGCAGGTATTCGTGCGTCAACGCGATGCGGTCCTCTTCGGTCACGAGGCGGTACACGTAGACGCGATTGCGCTGCGCGTCGGCATAGGGCCGCCCTTCGCGCACCGCGCACACGGCCGGCAGATCGGGCGTCTCGTAGCCGTCCGCGCCTTCCAGGCGGCGTGCCCACAGCGGCGCGTTGCGTTGCAGCCAGGCTTGCGCGCCGGCCACCGCGATGCAGTCGCCCGCGAGCGGACTCTCGAACGAAGTCAGCGTCGCCTGCGGCCAGGTGCGCGCGAGAATCGCGTCGAACGCGCGGCCGCCTTGCGCGGATGCCTTCGCGTCGAGCCAGCTCATCTGCCCCGGCGCGGCCTTGTCGTGGTGATACTGGACCGGCACGCCGGTCAGCACGAGCGCATCGGTCAGATCGGCGGCCCGGCGCGCGGCGGGCTCGGGAGTGCGCGGCAGGACGCGCTGCGTGCTGCTGCTGTCGTCGATACGGAAGCAGCCGTGGTCGTGGCGGCCGTGCTGCACGACGTAGGTGCGCGCCGCGACCGCGAGCGCCTTGGCGGCTTCCGGCTGGCTCGTGTCGCCCTCGCGCTCGACCACGCGCGCCACGTAGTCGTTCATGCCGAACCGGCCGACGATCTGCGCCGCGCCGCTCCCGTTCCGGTCGAGCCGCAGTTCGCCACGGCTCGTCACGCGCGCCCAGTTGCCGTTGACGAAGCCGACCCGAAACTCGCCGCGCAACGGGCCGTCGGGTACGGCCGTCGAGCTTCGCTTGCCGCCGGGTGCATCGTCGGGCGTGTCGTCGTGCACTGCGCCGAGCACTTCGCGAACCGGATAGCGGCTGAAGAAATCGACGAGCACGCAGGCGCCGTCGTCGGGCACCGTGATCGACGTCAGCAACGGCGCGATGCGCGGCGCCG
>NZ_JAAGPS010000235.1:0-4866 GCF_017105025.1 Paraburkholderia sp. Ac-20336
CCGAGGCGCCCGCGGCCCAGCCCGCGCCCGCCGCGCAGGAGCGCGTCGAGCCGGTCCTGCCGGCCGCCACGACGATTTCGTCGGCGCCGCCTGCGATCGTCGATCGGCGCATCGACTGCATCGTGCCGATCCGTCTGAACGGCCCGGTGGCCGGCGACAAGGTAATCCCGCTCGCGCAGCGTCTGCGCCGCGCCGGCAGCAAGCCCGTGCATATCGAGGGCAAGCCCGAAGGTGGCGCCTGGGAGCTGCTGCAGAACGGCACGCGCTACGAGGAGCTGCGCGCGGCCGCGCAACTGGCGAACCGCAGCGGCGCGCTGAACGAACTCGAGTTTTCCGAATTCGTGACCGGCGTGCAGCAGTTCGCCGACGCGCTCGACGCGTCGCCCGAATTCCCCGACATGCTCGAGACCGTGGCGATGGCGCGCGAGCTCGACGGTTTCGCCGCGCAGTGCGACGCGCAGTTGTCGATCAACGTGCTGTCCGACGGCGCGCCGTGGTCGGCCAACTACGTGCAGGCGGTTGCCTCGCAAGACGGCCTGCTGCTCTCGCGCGACGGCACGCGCTTCGTCAAGCTCGATTCGCGGCAAAGCCCGGTGTTCATGCTGCAATTCGGCGACACCAACTTCCTGCGCGACGACCTCACGTACAAGGGCGGCGAGATGATTACGCTCGTGCTCGACGTGCCGGTTGCCGACGAAGACATCCTGCCGTTCCGGCTCATGTGCGATTACGCGAAGTCGCTCGCCGAGCGCATCGGCGGGCGCGTGGTCGACGATGGCCGCCGGCCCTTGCCGGAGAGCGCGCTGCTCGCCATCGAAAAGCAGCTGATGACGCTCTACGCGAAGCTCGAACAGGCCGGCATTCCGGCGGGTTCGCCGGCCACGCGGCGGCTGTTCAGCCAGTAAGCCGGCGCGCCATCCGCGTTGGGGCGAGACGGCCGCACGATGTGCGGCCGTTGTCGTTTGCGGCTTGGGCAGCGTGCGGCGATGCGTTGCGCCGGTGTGTGCAGGTGCGGCGGCAGGTACGTGGCAGGTGTGCGGGTCTCGACAGCACCCGCAAAGCGCCCGAAGCAGCCATTCGAAGTACCCCTTCGACGCACCCATTCGGCCGATGTAAAGGGGCACGCTTCCTGCGATAATCCAAGGTCTGAATTTCACGTTGAGAAGCGTCCGACAGCATGGCCCGAACTCCCGTCCCCCCTTCTGCAACCAGCGCTCCGGCGGAGCGGGCCGCGTGGCTGCGCGCGGAACTCGAACGCGCGAATTACGCGTACTACGTGCTCGATCAGCCGGACCTGCCCGATGCCGAGTACGACAAGCTGTTCAAGGAACTGGAGGGCATCGAGGCCGAACATCCGGATCTGATCGTGCCGGATTCGCCAACGCAGCGCGTCGGCGGCGAAGCGGCGAGCGGCTTCGAGCAGGTCGTGCACGATCAGCCGATGCTGTCGCTGAACAACGGTTTCACCGATGAAGACATCGTCGCGTTCGACAAGCGCGTTAGCGACGCGCTCGGCAAGAACGCGAGCGAGCCGCCGGTGCCGGTGGCGCATGTACCCGTCGAATACGCGGCCGAACTGAAGTTCGACGGTCTCGCGATCTCGCTGCGCTATGTCGACGGCGTGTTCGTGCAGGCCTCGACACGCGGCGACGGCACGACCGGCGAGAACGTCACAGGCAACGTCCGCACGATCCGCTCGATTCCGCTGAAGCTCAAGGGCAATCGCGTGCCGCGCGTGCTCGACGTGCGCGGCGAGGTGCTGATGTTCAAGCGCGATTTCGAGCGCCTGAACGAACGGCAGCGCGCGGCCGAACAGCGCGAATTCGCGAACCCGCGCAATGCGGCGGCGGGCAGCTTGCGCCAGCTCGATTCGAAGATCACCGCGCAGCGGCCGCTGTCGTTTTTCGCCTATGGCATTGGCGTGCTCGACGGCATCGAGATGCCGGCCACGCATAGCGAACTGCTCGACTGGTACAAGGAGATGGGCCTGCCGGTCAATAGCGAGCGCGCGGTCGTACAGGGCGCCGAAGGACTGCTCGGCTTTTTCCACGCGGTCGGCGAGAAGCGCGACACGCTGCCGTACGACATCGACGGCGTGGTCTACAAGGTCAACCGGCGCGACGAACAGGACGCGCTCGGCTTCGTGTCGCGCGCGCCGCGTTTCGCGCTCGCGCACAAATTCCCCGCTCAGGAAGCGCTGACGAAGCTCGTCGCGATCGACGTGCAGGTGGGCCGCACCGGCGCGATCACGCCGGTCGCGCGGCTCGAACCGGTGTTCGTCGGCGGCGCGACGGTTACGAACGCTACGCTGCATAACGAAGACGAAGTGCGCCGCAAGGACATCCGCATCGGCGATACGGTGATCGTGCGGCGTGCCGGCGACGTGATTCCCGAAGTGGTCAGCGCGCTGCTCGACCGGCGCCCGGCCGATGCGAGCGAGTTCGTGATGCCGACGCAGTGCCCGGTGTGCGGCTCCGCCATCGAGCGGCTGCCCGACGAGGCGATTGCGCGCTGCACGGGCGGGCTTTTCTGTCCGGCGCAGCGCAAGCAGGCGCTCTGGCACTTCGCGCAGCGGCGCGCGCTCGATATCGACGGCCTCGGCGAGAAGATCATCGATCAGCTGGTCGAGCAGAATCTCGTGCGCACGCCGGCCGATCTGTTCAATCTCGGTTTCGCGACACTCGCGGAACTCGACCGCTTCGCCGACAAATCGGCGCAGAATCTGCTCGACTCGCTCGAAAAAGCCAAGCACACGACGCTCGCGCGTTTCATTTACGCGCTCGGCATCCGGCACGTCGGCGAATCGACCGCGAAGGATCTCGCGAAGCATTTCGGCTCGCTGACCCCGATCATGGACGCGCCGCTCGAAGAACTGCTCGAAGTCAACGACGTCGGGCCGGTGGTCGCGGAATCGCTGCGCCAGTTCTTCGCCGAGGAGCACAACCGCACGGTGATCGAGCAGTTGCGCGCGCCGGGCAAGGTCACGTGGCCCGAGGGGCCGCCCGCGCCGAAGGCGCCGCAGGGCGTGCTGGCCGGGCAGACCGTGGTGCTGACGGGCACGCTGCCGAATCTGTCGCGCGAGGATGCGAAGGACATGCTCGAAGCGGCCGGCGCCAAAGTAGCGGGGTCGGTATCGAAGAAAACCAGTTACGTGGTGGCGGGCGCCGACGCGGGCAGCAAACTTGCGAAGGCCGAGGAACTCGGCATCCCCGTACTCGACGAAGATGGTATGCGCAAGCTCCTGGAGGGGCACTGATGATTCGCGAAATTCTCAAGATGGGCGATCCGCGTCTGTTGCAGATCGCCGAGCCGGTCGATCATTTCGACACGCCCGAGTTGCATGAGCTCGTGAAGGACATGTTCGAGACCATGCACGATGCGAACGGCGCGGGGCTTGCCGCGCCGCAGATCGGCGTCAACCTGCAGGTCGTGATTTTCGGCTTCGGCAAGAACGAACGCTATCCGGACGCGTCGCCGGTGCCGGAGACGGTGCTGATCAACCCGACCATCACGCCGGTTTCGCTCGACATGGAGGAGGGCTGGGAAGGCTGCCTGTCGGTGCCGGGGCTGCGCGGCGCGGTGAGCCGTTTGACGATGATCCGCTATCACGGCTTCGATCAGTTCGGCAATCCGATCGAGCGCGTCGCCGAGGGTTTTCACGCGCGCGTCGTGCAGCACGAATGCGATCACCTGATCGGCAAGCTGTATCCGATGCGGATCACCGATTTCTCGAAGTTCGGTTTTACCGAGATCCTGTTCCCGGACCTCGATCCGAATAGCGACGATTGAGGCTGTATCGCGCGGCGCGGGCGGCGGTTGCCGACTGCGAATAAAGCGTCGCCGGAAATGAAAAACCCCACGCGAAAGGCGTGGGGTTTTCGTTTGCGCAGGCACTCGCGGCGTCAGAACGACTCGTCTTCCGACAGATAGCGCCATTGGCCCGGCGGCAGCGCGCCGAGCACCACGCGGCCCATGCGCACACGCTTGAGGCCGATCACTTCGAGGCCGACCAGCTCGCACATGCGGCGAATCTGGCGCTTGCGGCCTTCGCGCAGCACGAAACGCAACTGCTCGCCGTTCTGCCAGTTCACCTGCGCGGGCTTCAGCTGCACGTCGTCGAGCGACAGGCCGTGGCATAGCAGCGCAAGCTTGTCCGCCGGGAAATGGCTCTCCACGTCGACCGTGTGCTCGCCATAGGCGACGCGCACGAGGTACTCCTTGTCGACATCCGAATGGCCGCCGATCAGCTGTTTCGCGATGCGGCCGTCCTGTGTCAGCACGAGCAGGCCTGTCGAGTCGATGTCGAGCCGTCCGGCCGGCGCGAGCTGGCGCAGATGCGAAACCGCGAAGCGGATGTCCGAGCGGTCGCCTTCCCAACGGTTCTCGGGCGTGACGAGCGTGATGGCCGGCTGATAACCGTCTTCGGCCTGACCCGACACGAGACCGACCGGCTTGTGGATCAGTACCGTCACCTGGCTCGATTGCGCGGCTTCGGCAGCCGGATCGATGTCGATGCGCTGATCCGGGAACACCTTGGTGCCGAGCGTATCGATGCGCTCGCCGTCGACCATGACCCAGCCTTTCTCGATCCATTCGTCGGCTTCGCGGCGCGAACACAGGCCGAGCTTGGACATCAGCTTCGACAGGCGCAGCATGCCCGGCGCGTCTTCCTGGTCGCGACGCGGGCGGCGCGGGGCGTCGCCCTCGGCGGTCGTGTCGAGGTCGTGGTCGTGATGTTCGCTGCGCGTGGCCGAGGCTCGCGCGGCTTTTTCGGGCCTGGCGGCGCGTGCGGGGCGGGCGTCGCTGAAGCGGCGTGTCGCCGACGGCACGGCTTTGTCGAAACCGCGCTCGGCGTTGCGGGCAGGG
>NZ_JAAGPS010000236.1:0-4474 GCF_017105025.1 Paraburkholderia sp. Ac-20336
TGCCGCGGTGGCGACGGCGCGCGGCCACGACCGCAACGGTGAAAACAGGCTATTTCGCATGAGTGTCGATGAATGTCTGGGCGGATGAGAAGGCATCGGGAATCGCGCTGCCGAGCAGCGCCTGCAAACCGACACGTTGTTCGGCGAGCGATTCGCGCAGCGTCGCGACGTCGATACGTTTCGTGAGCGCGGCGCTTTGCGCATCGGTGTAGGCACCGAGAGCGAGGTCGTGATCGGCGTAGGCCGCGGCCGCCTGCCGGGCGGCGTGCTCGACGTCGGGCAACGCGGACTCGGTCTGCTGCAACTGCCGCGCGAGAATCGCGCTGTCCTCGCGCAGATGCGCGACGTCCGCGTAGGCCTCGTTCAGGCGCGTCTGGTATTCGTCGCGCAGCCGCGCACGTGTGGCTTTTTCGATCGCGACGTTGCCCTGGTTGCGGTTGAAGATCGGCAGGCTCAGGTTGATCTGGAAGCCGCTCGTGTAGATGTTCGAGGTATCGCGCGCCCGCACGAAGCCGACCGACAAGCTCGGGAACTGGCTCAGAATCGCTGCGCGATATTTCTGTTCCTGGGCTTCGTAGCCGGCTTGCAGCGCGATCAGATCGGGGCGGCGCTGCGCGAGTCTCGCGAGCGCAGCGTCGAGCGTGTCGTCCGCGAGCGGCGTGATGTCGCCGTCGCCTGGTTGCGTTTGCAATTGCACCTGCACGTCGGGCGCGAGGCCGAGCAGCGCGTTCAGGTCGTGATGCGTTTGCGCGGCCGCGCGTTCGGCGTCGGTGTATTGCTTGCGCGCGTCGCCGTAGGCGAGCAGCGCGGCGCTCAGCACGTCGTCGGTCAGATTGCCGTCGCGGCGCGCCTCGGCCATGCGCTCGTAGCGCGTGCGCGCGAGATCGCGCTGTTCGCGCAGCAGCGGCAGCGTGTCCTGCTGGAAACGCGTCTTGATGAACAGCTGCCGTGCCTGCGCGACGACCTGCCACTCCTGCCACAGCAGGCCGAGATCGGTCTTCGCGAGCGTCGCGTCGGCGGACTGTTTATTCGCGCTGCGCAGCACGATCGCCATCACGTCGATGCTCAGGCCATAATTGAACGCGCGCGTGGTGCCGGCCGCACCCGGGTAATCGCTCGATAGGCTCAGTTGCGGATCGGGCAGCAGTCCCGCCGAATAGGCCTGTGCGCGCGCGATGCCGAGATCGTCGCGGGCGAGCTTGAGATCGGGATTGTTGGCGACTGCGAGCATCGCGACTTCGTCGATATCGAGCCCGTCCGCGGGATCGAAACGATGCGCGGCCAGTTCGGGCAGCGGCATCGTCGCCGGATCGATGCGGATGCGTTCGAGCGAGCGCGTCGATGTCGAGGTGTCTTGCGGCGCGAGCGGTTCGCGATGGTAGATCGCGCAGCCGCCGAACAGCAGCGCGCACAGCGGCGCGAGCAGGCGCAGCCGGCGCAAGGGGCGAAGGAGGCGAAGGCGAGGGCAGCGGCGGGGCGCCGAAGCTGTCGCCGCCGATGCGGGCGCTGCAAAAGCCGCCGCCGTAGCGTGAAAAACAGGCAAAATCCGGCTCCTGAAAGAGGTCGGGGCCATCACGAACAATCACGAACGGATGCCGCGAAATGGAAGCCGATTCTGCTCAACGGGCGCTTAAGACATGCTTAACGTGCCTCGATGCACGACGTTGCGGGCACCATCGCCAGGCGCCGCGGCACGCCGACGATCTCATCGGAGTCCTGTAAGGAACCGTTAAGCTGCTGCATTCGATAATGCCGCGGCCCACACCGCACGAAGGAGAGGCCATGCGCCTGCTATTGGTCGAAGACGACGAGATGATCGCGGAAACGGTGCTCGGCGCGATGCGCCGCGCCGGCTATGCGATCGACTGGGCCGAGGACGGCCGCGCGGCCGAACTGTCGCTGGATAACGGCGTGTACGACCTCGTGCTGCTCGATCTCGGCCTGCCGAAGAAAGACGGCATCGACGTGCTCAACGCCTATCGCCGCAATGGCGGTGCCGCGCCGGTCATCATCCTGACCGCGCGCGACGCGATCGACGAACGCATTCGCGGTCTCGACGCCGGCGCCGACGACTATCTCATCAAGCCGTTCGATCTCGACGAACTGGCCGCGCGCATCCGCGCGCTGCTGCGGCGGCGCACCGGCCAGAAGCAGCCGGTCTATGCGCACGGCGAACTCACGCTCGATCCCGCCGCGCACGAAGTCGCGAAGAACGGCGAGCCGGTGCCGCTCGTGCCGCGCGAATTCGCGCTGCTGCAGGCGCTAATCGAGGAACCCACGCGCGTGTTCACGAAGGCCGAACTCGAAGAAAAGCTCTACGGCTGGGGCGAGGAAGTCGGCAGCAACACGATCGAAGTGCATGTGCACAGCCTGCGGCGCAAGATCGGCGCGGACCAGGTCGTCACCGTGCGGGGCGTCGGCTACCGCCTGAAGCGATGCGCATGACATCGCGCATGACGTCGATTCGCCGCTGGCTGCTCGGCTGGCTTATCTTCGGCATGGCGGCGACCTCGGTGGTCGCGGCCTTCGCGATCTTTCACACCGCGCGGGGCGAGGCGAGCGAGCTGTTCGACTACGAGCTGCGCACCGTCGCGCTGTCGTTGCCGTCGAACCTGCGCGGCGTCGCGCTCGGCAAGCAGCGCGAACCCGATCTCGGCGATCTCGCCGACGACCGCATCGTCATCGAAATCTGGGAGCGCGGCGGCCAGCTGATTTACCACTCCGCGCAGGCGCCGGTGCTCGAACGCCTGCCGCCGGGCTTCAACACCGTGCGGCACGGCGATAACCAGTGGCGCACCTTCGGCGTCGACCAGAACGACCGCTACGTGCAGGTCGCGCAGCCGGTTTCGGTACGCGAGGATCTCGCGCTGCAGCTCGCGCTGCACACGCTGTGGCCGCTCGGCGTACTGCTGCCGGTGACGATCGTGCTGGTGCTGCTGGTGGTGGCGCGCGGGCTCGGGCCGATCGGCGGCCTGTCGCGCGCGCTCGCCACGCGCTCGATCGATTCGCTCGAACCGTTGCGTCTGGACGGCAGCGTGCCGGTCGAAATCAGGCCGCTCGTCGAAGCGCTCAACGATCTGCTGCAACGGCTGCATACGGCGTCGCAGGCGCAGCGCACCTTCATCGCCGACGCCGCGCACGAACTGCGCTCGCCGCTCGCGGCGCTGAAGCTGCAATTGCAGGCGGCCTCGCGCGACGGCACCTTGAAGGGCGAAGGCCAGGCGCTCGAGCGCGTCGAGCAGCGCGTGAACCGCATCATTCACCTCGTGCAGCAACTGTTGACGCTCGCGCACGAAGACGCGCAGCCGGTCGCGTCGATGGTGCCGGTCAGCCTGCGGCGCATCGGCGAGCAGGCGGTCAGCGACTTTTCGCTGCTCGCGGAGCTGCACGAGATCGATCTCGGGCTCGAATGCGAAGGCGCACGCACGCCGAACGACGCGTATACGGTGCTCGCCGAGCCGCACGGCATGAGCGTGCTGCTGGGCAACCTGGTCAATAACGCGATCCGCCATACGCCGGCCGGCGGACGCGTCGACGTGATTCTCCGGCGCGCCGGCGAGCAGGTCGGCTGCGAAGTGGTCGATAGCGGCTCGGGCATTCCCGAGGCGGAACTCGAACGCGTGTTCGACCGCTTCTATCGCGGTACGGAATCGAAGGGCGAGGGCAGCGGGCTCGGGCTTGCGATCGTCTCGCGGATCGCCGGTCGCCACCGGCTGTCGCTGTCGCTGCGCAACAATTCCGGGCGGCCCGGTTTGAGCGTCGCGGTGTCGGGTCTGCGCGCGCACGATGCCGAAGCGCCGCTGCCCGCCGCGAGCTGACGGTGCGCCCACTCATGCGCCCATCCATATGCCGCTGAGGGTTGTCACGAGGGCGTTTGCGCACGCTGCTACAATCGCGTTTTTACAGATCGACGGATTGGTTGTGCATTATGGGTTTCGAACAACTCGCTGAACTGAAGAAGCAACTGGCGGCGGCACGTGCGGCCGCCGAGTCGGGCGGCAAGCCCGATCGCAAATCGGCTGCGCGGCCCGCTTCGAAGTCCGCCGCCAAGCCGGATGCGCGGTCCGGTTCGAAGCCGGGCGCCAAGCCCGGTTCCCGTCCGGATGCGAAGCCGGGCGCGCGGCCCGCGCGCCCGCCGCAAGCCCAGCCGCAATCGCGCGGCGCGGCCCAGACGAGGCCGGTGGCGGATGCGAAACCGGTGGACCCGGTGGTCCGCTCGATCGGGCGTCTGCAAAAACGCTTCCCCGTGGCATTCCCGAAGAACCCGGCGCCGAAGTTGCCGCTGAAAATCGGCATTTTCGAAGACCTCGTGGTGCATGCGAAAGACCTGTCGCTGACCGAAGCCGAACTGCGCGACGCGATCAAGACGTGGTGCCGTGGCGGCCGCTACTGGAAGAGCCTCGTGGAAGGCGCCGCGCGCGTCGATCTGACGGGCACCGAGGCCGGCAAGGTCACGGCGCAGGAAGCCGCGGGC
>NZ_JAAGPS010000237.1:0-243 GCF_017105025.1 Paraburkholderia sp. Ac-20336
TGTGTAGTAGTGTTCCACTCTATAGTATATTATGTGATCAATTATTTCTCCACTACACACTCTCTCTATGATGTAGTAACGAGTCTATTCACTACTCTATGTCGTACATTCATATCTCCACTATCTTATCACAATTTAAATAACTTTGTATTGTTTCTCTATCTTTATCTTACAGAGTGTTCTTTTTTTTGTAATATACGTCCCACCTTTATTTTTTTTTTTTTTTTTTTTTTAATGATCCGC
>NZ_JAAGPS010000238.1:0-4433 GCF_017105025.1 Paraburkholderia sp. Ac-20336
TCTGACGAGGCAATCGGCATCCGATGCGGCAGGCCCGGCTCCGCGCGTTTTCAGCGAGGTCTCCTGCGCGGCGATGTGCAGGCCTTTGGGCAGCAGTACCCACATGCGCAGCCGTTCCTTGGTGTGGCTTGCCTGCGTCTGCGCGGTTTGACCGAAGCCGTAGAAGTAGTCGGCCCGCACGGCCCCCTGAATCGCGCCCCCCGAATCCTGCGCCAGCATCAGACGGTTGACCGCGCCGGGCGCCGCGGGGTCGTCGCGCGTGGAGACGAACACCGGCGCGCCGAGCGGCGTGGTGCGCGGATCGACGGCCACCGAGCGTCCCGCCGACAGCGGCACGCCCAACGCGCCCAGCGGACCATTCGGCGAATCCGGAATCGCGCGGAAGAACACATAGCTCGGATCGGTGATCGCGAACACGGGGCGAGGCCGCGTTGCGTTCGCGTCATGCGCGCCGGTTGCACCGATTGCGGCGCTTGCCGCATTGCCCGGCTTGTGCGCGCCGGCGGTGTCCGCGATGGCCGGCGTGATCGTGCCCGCGCTCGACGGCGTGCTCGTCGCCAGTGTGAAGCCGCGCAGCAGCGGCGACGAGGGTTCGTCGTCATCGGTGGTGGTGGGCGCTGCGTCGCCGTCGTTGCTCGCGGCCGGCGCGTCGTCGTCGCCGACGTCGACCTGCATCTCCATGCCGCGCACCACGAGCTTGCGCGCGCCGGCCGCCGCGTTGCCGTTGTGCGCGAGCGGCGGCAGAAACGGTCGGCCGTTCTGTTCGGCATAGGCAAAGCGGCGGATCGAGCCGTCGCTCATGCGGACCTTGCCCGCGCCTTGCAACTGCATCGAATACAGCATCACCGGATCGTCGACATAGGCGAGGACCGGCGCCTTCAAGGCACCGCGCTCGATCTCGGCTCGGGTGTAGTACGGCACGATGCGCTCGCCGTCGAGCCGCAGGCGGATCTTCTTGTCGCGGATATCCGGCACGCTGTCGCGCAGGTCGAGCGTATAGACGCCCTTCGGGTTGGCGCCGCCGCTCGTCGTGCCGGTTGCGTCGCCGAGCGGGATTACGTTGCGCCCCTCGATGCGCGCCGCGCTCACGCTGCCGCGCGCGCGGTCCGGCAAACGCCGCGCGTCGAGATAGAGCATGTCGGTCGGCGTGCCGTAGAGCGGATAGACGTAGGCGCCCCCGTACTGCGGGCTGCCGTTGAGCAGGGGCTCGTAATAGCCGGTCATGGTGCCGTCGGCCGAGCGGTCGGGATTGCGGATCTGATAGGCGTTGAAATACGTTTCGAAGAAATGCCGGATGGCCGCGACGTTGCGCGCATCCACCGCGCGCGCGGCATTGCATGGGTCCGACCAGCCGCTGCGCGCGCCGAGCACGAGGCAACTGCGGCGGAACGCGTCCCAGGATGCGGCGACGTCGTCGGTGTCCCAGCCGGGCAGATCGCCGAACGCGGTCGGCTCGTAGTACGCGTGGCGCGTGGCGAAGCCGCTGGCGAGGGCGGGTTTGGGTGGTGTGCTGGCGGTGCCGCTGGTTGTGGTGCCAGTGGTGCCAGTAGTGCCGCCGCTGACCGCGCCGCCGGTCGGGCTCGCAGCCGTTGCCTGTGCCTGTGCCGTTGGCGGCGCCATCGCCGCAGCGGGCATGCGCGGCGGCGGCGCGACGGGTTGCGCAAGCGGCGGTGCGGTCAACGCGGGTTGCGCGGCGGACGATGCCGATACCGTCGCCGCCTGCTCACCTGTCGATACCGCTGCGACCGGCGAGACCGGCGACGACGACACCGCCGCATGACTCGTGGCCCCCAGGACCACGCTCGTCGCAGGATTGTTGCTGACGCAACCCGCGAGCGTGGCGGTCAGCGCAAGCAGAAGAAGCGGAACCTTTTGCATGCGGCCTCCTTCGGGCCATCGCGAACATCGTGCGCGCGGCTAGCCTCACGGCTTGACGGCATCGATGGTGAATGTGGCGGCGCCGAACTCGCCGGTGCAATTCGCGCTGCCGGCCGGGCAGCGCGGCTTGCCCGCGAACGGCGAGTAGCTCGGGCTGCGGCGCGCGGCCGCTGCGTGCTGGGCGCCTTCGGGGAAGGTCTGGAACGGTGCCGCGGGCTTCAGTCCGCCGTCGGAGAAATCGCGCGGCGTCGTCGAGACCAGCGTCAGGAAGTGATTCGGCCCCGGCGGATTGCCCGCCAGCATCGGCCAGCTCGCGCGCGGCAGCGAGAGAGTCTGAGCGGCGGCGATCCGGTTGTTGCGGTCCAGTCCGTTTGGAAACAGCAGCAGGTACTGCCCGTCCGGATCGACCATGAAGACGTACACATAACCGGCCCGATTGCTGGCGAGTCTGAATTGCAGATGATCCTTGCCGATCGTGGCGGTCGCGCTGCTCGGCGTGGCGGTGACATGAATCGCGGGATCGGCCAGCGACGCAATCCGCTCCAGCTCGCCGGCGGGCGTGTAGGGGGCGAGGGTGTCGGCCGATGCGGCCGACTCGGCAGGAACGGTAGGCGCAGCAGGTGCGGCAGGCGTTGGCGTGACGCTGGCGGGGGGCGTTGCAGGCGTGCTCCCGATGACCGGCGCGGGGGCCGTGGTCGCCGGACTTTGAGCGATATCGGCCGGAGTCGTCGGCGCGGCGTCGACGGGCTTCGGCGTCGTTGCACCGGGAGCCCCGGTGCTTGCCGTTGCCGTCGCGGTTGTGGTCGCTGTCGTGGTCGCAGCAGTACTCGCGGCCGGTGGCGTGCGCGTCGCGAACCAGGTGCCGACCGCCGCCAGCGCAACGACGCCAACCACCCCCGCCGCAATCAGCCCCGCGCGTTTCTGTTGACCGTCGGCGCCAGTCGCGGTGACGGCCGCCGTCGCGGGCTCGTTGCGCTTCGCCGCGACGGTGACGGGCGGCACCGTTGGCGCGCTGGCGCCCGCCGCATCGACGGGGGCGCGAGAGGTGTCCTCATGCGCCTCCTGCCCGGCATCGGACGTATCGATCGCAATGCCCAGTTCGCTCGCGAGTGCCTGAACGCTTTGCGGACGCTGCTCGGGGCTCACCGCGAGCGCGTGGTCGATCGCGCGCAAAAACCGCTCGCTATACCGGCCCGCCGCGGTCGTGGCGAGCGGCACATAGGTATCGCTCATCATCCGGCCGACCGAGGGCGGCGGCGTCTTGCCCTCGATCGCGAAATAGACCACCGCGGCGAGCGCATACACATCGGTCCACGGCCCCTGTTTCAGCGCCGCCACTTCGGCATATTGCTCGATGGGCGCATAGCCGGGCTTCAGGATCACCGTCAGGGCCTGGGTCATGTCGCCGATCACCCGCCGCGCCGCGCCGAAGTCGAGCAGCACGGGGCGGCCGCTGCCCTTGAGCAGCATGATGTTGTCCGGTGCGATGTCGCGGTGATAGCACTGCGCCGCATGCAGCACCGCCAGCGCTTCGATCAGCGGTGCAAGCAGCGCGCGCAGCCAGGCTTCGTCCGGGGGTGCGGGCAGGCGGCGCAAGCCGTCGCGCAGCGTCATGCCTTCGTAGTACGGCATCACCATATACGCGGTGCCGTTGGCTTCCCAGAACC
The DNA here is from genome assembly GCF_017105025.1 of Paraburkholderia sp. Ac-20336. Classification (NCBI taxonomy): domain Bacteria; kingdom Pseudomonadati; phylum Pseudomonadota; class Betaproteobacteria; order Burkholderiales; family Burkholderiaceae; genus Paraburkholderia; species Paraburkholderia sp. Ac-20336. The sequence continues at coordinate 3,546 of NZ_JAAGPS010000238.1, forward strand.
GGTACACCTTGACGAGCGAATGATGATCGAAGCGGGCGAGCAGCCGCGCCTCGTTGATGAAGCTTTTCAGGCCGGCGCGAAAGGTCTCCTCATGGCGCTCCGACTTGACCGACACTTCGGCCGCGCCGACGCGCGAAGCCAGCGCGGCCGGAATGTATTCCTTGAGCGCGACGTGGCGGCCGAGCTGGGTATCGTAGGCGAGATAGACGATGCCGAAACCGCCTTCGCCGATCAGCTCGACGATCTCGAACTCGCCGAGCCGGGTGCCGGCGGCGAGCGCATGTTGCGCGTTCGGGCTCTGCGCGGCAGGGCGGGTGACGACGGTACGATCGGGGTCCGCGTTTTCGGCTGCGACCGGCGGACCGTCCGCTGCGGGTGGCCGTTGCACGATCACGGTTTTGTCGTCGGGGCTGCTCATCGGCTTCGGTTCTTTGGAGTGGACGACGGCCGCGCTCGGCATACGCGAGCGCCACCCTCGCGCGCAGGCGCGTCCACCTTGAAGACGAATCAGCGCGCCGCATTTTGAAAACGGCTCGGCGCACGAGCGCGAACCGCGCCGGGCGGTGCTCGCGGCGCGCGCTCCCTGTTTCAAAATCGGCGCGCATGATTCGTTTACACGGTAGTAACAAAAAATCGCGGCGCGCAACACGAGGGTTGTGCGCGCATTCCGTCCCAGCCGCTTCCTTTTGCCTTCTTGCAGGAAGTTAAAGTGAACGAGCGCCAAGGCTTATCAAGCGGGATGGCACACAGCGTCGTGCGCGGTATCGGCCGGCGCGCTGTCGTGACGTTGACCCGGGGTATCGATACGGTGTGGCTCACGGGCGCGCTCGTGGCCGGCGCGCTGCTGGTGGGCGCGGCGCCTCATGCGCAGGCGGCCGGCGGCGCGTC
>NZ_JAAGPS010000239.1:0-4358 GCF_017105025.1 Paraburkholderia sp. Ac-20336
TCCGGTCGCCACCGGCGTCGGCAACGTGCCCGCGCCGGGCTCGGCCGTGCCGTTCGATCCGAACGCGCTCGCCCAGGCGCCGCTCGCCACGCCGACGCCCGCGCTCACGGCCGCGTCGGTGAAAGCGCTCGGCATGCGCACGCCGACCACCGCCGAGCCCGGCACGCTCGTGACGGGCGGCCGCCGCCAGACGCTCACGTTCGCCGACTTCGGCGCGCTCGATCCGCTGCAATTGCGCGGCGTCGACGGCCAGAACGGCATCGCCTTTTCGGTGCGCAACGACGAGGTCGTGACCGGCGCGACGCTGCATCTGGTCTACAGCTACTCGCCCGCGCTGCTCGCGAATCTGTCGCAACTCAAGGTGCTCGTGAACGGCGAAGTCGCCGCGACGCTACCGCTGCCGCACGAGCAGGCCGGCATGCTGGTCGCGCGCGATATCTCGATCGATCCGCGCTTCATCACCGACTTCAACCACCTGAACCTGCAGCTGATCGGCCATTACACGACGCGCTGCGAAGACCCGGCCAACTCGGCGCTCTGGGCGACGGTCAGCAACGCCAGTTCGCTCGATCTGGCCTATGCGTCGCTCGCCACCAAGCCGGAACTGGCCGCGCTGCCGGCGCCGTTCTTCGACCGCCGCGACGTGCGCCGCCTCGAACTGCCGTTCGTGTTTGCGCAGAAGCCCGGCAACGCGACGCTCGAAGCGGCCGGCATCGTCGCGTCGTGGTTCGGCTCGCTCGCCGGCTATCGCGGCGCGCTGTTCCCGGCGCAACTCGACAACGCGCCGCTGACGGGCAACGCCGTCGTGTTCGCCACCAGCGACGAGCACCCGGCCGGCGTGACGATTCCCGAGATCAGCGGCCCGACCATTGCCGTGGTCGACCGCGACGCGTCCGCGCACGGCAAGCTGCTGCTCGTGCTCGGGCGCAACGAGGCCGAACTGAAGATCGCTGCGAAGTCGCTCGGCATCGGCCACAGCACGCTGTCGGGCGCGAGCGCGACGATCACGTCGCTGAGCGAGCTCGCGCCGCGCGTGCCGTACGACGCGCCGAACTGGCTGCCGACCCACCGCGCGGTGCGCTTCGGCGAGCTTGCCGATCCGAAAGACCTGACCGTGTTCGGCTACGACGCCGACGCGGTGCGCATCAACATGCGCGTGCCGCCCGACCTGTTCATGTGGCACACGCGCGGCGCGCCGATCGACCTGCGCTACCGCTACACGGTGCGCCCGGCGCGCGACCGCTCCTCGCTGAACGTGAGCGTGAACAACGGCTTCGTGCAGGCGCTGCCGATTCCGGCGCGCGCCGCCTCGATATTCGATCTGAGCCGCTACCTCTCGCTCGTGATGCCCGACGGCACCGCCGACGCGCGCCGCCAGGTGCGCATTCCGCCGCTGCTGCTGACGCCGCGCACGCAACTGCGCCTGCATTTCTACTACGACATTCCGAACACCGGCGAATGCACGGGCCGCCTGCTGCAGAACGTGGTCGGCGCGATCGATCCGAACTCGACCATCGACCTGTCGTCGTTCCCGCACTACATGGCGCTGCCCGATCTGGCCGCGTTCGCCAATAGCGGCTTTCCGTTCACGCGCCTCGCGGACCTCTCCGAAACCGCGGTCGTGCTGCCGAACGACGCCGATTCGAGCGACTACAGCCTCTATCTGCTGACCATGGGCCGGATGGGCGAATCGACCGGCTATCCGGTCGCGGGCGTGACCGTCACCCAAGCCGGGGACGTCGACCAGTACGCGGACAAGGACCTGCTCGTGTTCGGCGCGCCGGGCAAGCAGCCGCTGCTGCAACGCTGGGCGAAGTCGATGCCGTTCTCGAGCAGCGGCGACGCGCACACGTTCCAGCTCACCGACCTCGTGTTCAAGCTGCAGGACTGGTGGCACGGCGAGCGCGGCGTCGAACGCGCGCCGGCGCGCGCCGATCTGACGATGGTCAGCTCGAACGGCGCGGCGCTGTTGACCGGCTTCGAATCGCCGTTGCGCAAAGGCCGCAGCGCGGTCGCGCTGGTCAGCGCGGCCGGCCAGTCGGACGCCGACCTGTCGGCGGCGCTGCTCGACGCCGACGTGCTGCCGAAGATTCAAGGCGCGATGGCCGTGATCCACGGCCCCGAGGTGACGATCACATCGAACGGCACCGAGTACTTCGTCGGCCATCTGTCGCCGCAGGAGTATCTGCGCTGGGCGCTCTCCTCGCATCCGATCCTGCTGTTGCTGGGCGGCGTGATCGCCGCGCTGATCATCGCGGGCCTGTGCTATCGGACACTGCGCGCGGTCGCCGCGCGCCGGCTGAAGGATTGATGGAACGGATATGACTCGTATGCGGGTTCGGATCAAGCGGAAAACCTGTTTTGCCATGGCGCTCGGCCTCGCGGCGGCGGCAACCTGCGCGGCGCTGGCGGGTAACGCCGCGGCCGCCCAGAGCGGCGGCGCCGCATGCGGCGACTGGAGCGCGTATCGCGGCTTCATCGAGCGCTTCATGCAGGCCGACGGCCGCGTGATCGACTACTCGACGCCGGCCCAGCAGACCACCTCGGAAGGCCAGTCGTATGCAATGTTCTTCGCGCTCGTCGCGAACGACCGCGCAACCTTCGACAAACTGCTCGCGTGGACGCGCGCGAATCTCGCCGGCGACCAGTTCGACGCGCGCAACGTGCGGCTGCCCGCCTGGCAATGGGGCAAAAAGCCGGACGGCTCGTACGGCGTGCTCGACCCGAATTCGGCCTCGGACTCCGACCTGTGGATCGCCTACGACCTGCTGCAGGCGGGGCGCCTGTGGCACGACACCGGCTATACGCAGCTCGGCGAGGCGCTCGCCGAGCGCATCACGCATGACGAAGTGGCGAGCCTGCCCGGCCTCGGGCCGATGCTGCTGCCGGGGCCGCAGGGCTTCAGGGACGGCAACGTCACGCGCCTGAATCCGAGCTATCTGCCGCTGCCGGTGCTGCGCGCGCTCGCGCACGACGTGCCCGACGGCCCGTGGGGCAAGCTCGCCGAGAACGCCTGGCGGTTCGTCAAAACCGTCTCGCCGCAAGGCTTCGCGCCCGACTGGGCGGCCTGGCAGAGCGGTCAGTTCGCCGTCGATCCGAAAAACGGCGACGTCGGCAGCTACGACGCGATCCGCGTCTATCTGTGGGCCGGCCTCGCCGCGCCTGCCGATCCGCTCGCGAAGCCGTGGCTCGCGGCGCTCGGCGGCATGCGCGCGAAGGTCGCGCAGAACGGCTTCCCGCCCGAGAAGGTTTCGTCCACCACCGGCGCGACAAGCGGCGAAGGCCCGCTCAGCTACTGGGGCGCGCTCGCGCCGTACTTCAAGGCGCTTAACGACGAGCACAGCCTCGGCCTCGCGCGCACGCGGCTCGCCGCGCTCGACGCGAGCGTGCCGGGCCGCGAGCCGGTTTACTACGATCGTGTGCTGGGGCTGTTCGGCACGGGATTCATCGACGGCCGCTACCGCTTCGACGCAGCCGGCCGTCTCGTGCCCGCCTGGAGACACGCATGCGACTGAACGCGCTCGCCCTGTCATTGCGCGCCGCGCTCGTCGCCGGTGCGGTCTGTTGTGTGGCCGCCGCCGCGCCGGATGCGCTCGCGCAGGCGTCCAAAGATCCTCTCGCCGTACTGATCGATCAGGGCAAGTACTGGCAGTCGCATCAGCGCGGCGACCTCGCCGAGCAGGCGTGGCAGAAGGTGCTCAGCATCGATCCGAAGCAGCCCGACGCGCTCTTCGGCATGGGCATCGTGCTCGCCGACCGCAAGGACGGCGCCGGCGCGCAGCAGTATCTGGCGCGCCTGAAGGCGGTCGCGCCGAACTATCCGAATCTCGACGAACTGGGCCGCCGGCTCGGCGAAACCAGCCCGCGCGACCAGACCATCAACGACGCGCGCCGGCTCGCGCAAAGCGGCCAGAACGCCAACGCGGTGCGCGAATATCAGCGCGCGCTCGCCGGCAAGCCGGCCACGCCCGAGTTGCAGCTCGAGTACGACCAGGCTCTCTCGGCCACGCCGCAGGGCTGGGACGAAGCGCGCCGCGGGCTGGAACAGCTCGCGCGCGACAACCCCAGCGACCCGCGTTACGCGCTCGCGTTCGCGCAGCATCTGACCTATCGCGACGTCACGCGGCGCGACGGCATCGCGCGCCTGCAGAAGCTCGCGGGCGACACCTCGGTCGGCGCGGCCGCCAGAAAGAGCTGGCGCCAGGCGCTCCTGTGGCTCGACGCGCGGCCCTCCGACGCGGCGCTCTATCAGTCGTATCTGCAAACCGCCGGCGACGACGCCGCCGTCAAGGCGCGCTTCGATTCGATGGTGCAGCAGGACAGCGCGGCGCGCGCCCGCGCCCAGGAAAACGCCGCCG
>NZ_JAAGPS010000240.1:0-4423 GCF_017105025.1 Paraburkholderia sp. Ac-20336
AGACGGTGACGTGCGCACAGGGCGCGCAGGCGGCCGGGCGTTCGGTGCCTTCCGCCCGGACCGCAGGTTGGCGCACCCTCGGGCCGGGCGCCGCGACCACCTCGCAGACCGGCGCGGCAGGCGTCGCCGTCGCGCCGGTTGCCGGCACGCCCAACGTGACGCCCGCGCCGCAGCCGTCCGCACAAACCGCGCTGTCGGCGGTCGCGCTGACGCTCAATGCGATCGCGAATTCGGGCGGCGAGGCGACGCCGGCCGTGCTCGGCCAGGCGCCGATCTGGCCGGCCGCGCCGGCGCTCGATATCGCGGTGGAAGGATTGCCGGGTGCCGATGCGGCAAGTAGCGCGGGTTCTGCCGATGCCGCCACGGCAAACTCCAATGCCGCCGCCAGTGCGAACGGAACCGTGGCCACCGCCAGCATCGCGGCGACGCAGGTGCCGGTGGCGGCGCTTGCGGCCGCGCTCGAACGCACCGTCAGCGACAGCGGCCTGTTCTACGAAGCGCATCTCGCGGGATGGCTCGTCGGCCAGCGCTCGCCGGAGAACCTCGCCGACGAAGCGCAGAACCGGCTCGTGGCGGCCGCGCAATTGCCGCCCGGCTGGGCCGACGAGGACGGCGCCTCGGGCGCGACGGGTTTCGCGTCCGAGGCGATGGCGAGCGGCATGCAACGTGGCATGCCGGGCACCGCAACGAGCGGTGTGCAGTCGGGCTCACAACAAGGCTCACAACCGGGCCCGCAAGCTGGCTCACCGGCCGGCTCACCCAATCCCTCTGCCGACGCCCCCACGCACGCGATGCCCTCGATCCTGACCGCGCAAGCCGCGCGTTTCGCTGCGGGCGAGGTGCTGGCGAGTTCGTTGTCCGATCTGACGGGCCAGCCTGCGCATGCGGGGCTGCACAGCGCGGCGCCGCAAATCGGCGATGCATCTGCGTCGCAGAATGCGCAATCGATGGCGGCGGCCGTGCATCCGGCGACGGAGCCGCTCGTGCGTCAGCAGCTCGACCTGCTCGCGACCGGGCAATTCCGCTGGACCGGCGAGGCATGGCCGGGCGCGCGGCTCGACTGGACCATCGAGCAGGACGGCGACGAATGGGACCGCAGCGGCGGCGGCCTCGCGAGCGAGGACGACCAGCCGTGGCGCACGCGTCTGACGCTGTCGCTGCCGACGCTCGGTACCGTCGATGCCGAATTGACGCTGACCGGCATGCGGCTTACCGCGCGCGTGCAGGCGAGCCCGCACGGCGCGGCGCGGCTCGCGATTCAGGGCGAGAGCTTCCGCGAGCGGCTCGCGGCGGCCGGCATCGAGTTGCAGGGTTTGACGATTCGCGAGATCGGCGGCGGTGTACCGGGAGCACCTGGAGCGGCGAGCGCGACGGGCACTGCTGGCGCGCAGGCGGCAGCTTCGGCGTATGCGCGTTCGGCGACAGCGGGAACGGCTTCATCCACGATGCCGGCCACGGCGACGCCGGGTGGTGTCGCGGCTAACCCTGCGGGCTATGGCTCGGCCGCTGCACGCGGCACGCCGGGGGCGCGCGACGACTTCGACTGGGATATCTGATGAGCCGGACCAATCGCCGCAGCGCGGCTGCGCTTGTCTACGACGCTCAGAGTGGCGAGGCTGCGCCGCGGGTGGTCGCGAAGGGGTATGGGCTGCTCGCGGAGATGATCGTGCAGCGGGCCAAGGAAGCGGGGCTTTATGTTCACGAAGCGCCGGAGATGATTTCATTGCTGATGCAGGTGGATCTCGATGCGAGGATTCCGCCGCAGCTTTATCAGGCGACTGCGGAATTGCTGGCGTGGTTGCATCGGTTGGAGAGCGGGGCTGAAGATGAAAGGCCGCATGAGGTGGGCGCTGGCGCGCAGGATGTGGTTGATGTTGTAGCGGTTGATTTGCCTGGCGGCGCTTAATAGTGGTGGTTTTGGCCCTTTGCAGGGTTGGGCTTTTTTGTCTTTGTTCTTCTGGTGTTGGCCTTTCCTTGTGTTCATGTCGGTCTATTAGCGTTGCCCCTGTGCGGGGCGGCACCTACTTTCTTTGCCTACTTTCTTTGCAGCCGCAAAGAAAGTAGGTGCCGCCCCGCACAGGGGCAACGCTAATAGACCACCAAGAAATCAAGGAAAGGCCAACACCGCAGAGAACAACGACAAAGAAGCGCCACCCCGCACAGAGGGGCAACACCAATAGCCCACCAAGAAAACAAGGAAAGCCCAACACCGCAGAGAACAACGCCAAAAAAGCCCAGCCCTGCACAGGGCAACACCAAATACTTGAGATAACCACAAATAGCCCTTCTTTTCGACCCATCACCCCGCAGGCAAATCAACAACAATCACCCTAACCCTTCATCCAGGCAGCAAAGCAAACCACATGGCTACCACGACCGCCCCGCAACAAGCCGCGCCCGTCTCGCCGGGTCCCATGAAGCGCATCATCCTGATCGTCCTCATTGCGCTCATCTCCGCGGGCGCTGCCGGCGCCGGCGTGTGGTTCTTCATGGCAAAGCGCGCGCCCGTCGCCGCATCGGCCGAAGCCGCGCCCGCGCCGCCCGCCGTGCCGATCTTCTTTCCGCTCGAATCGATGACCGTCAACCTGCAATCGGACGACGGCCAGCAGCATTTCCTGCGCATAGGCCTCACGCTCAAGCTCGGCGACGCCGCCACCCAGCAGGCGCTCACCGAGCACATGCCCGAAGTGCGTAGCCGCATCCTGCTCGCGCTGTCCAACAAGCACCCCGACGACCTCGCGCCGCTCGAAGGCAAGCGCGCGCTCGCCGAGGAACTCAAGACGCTGATCACCGAGCCGACCGACAAGGGCGCCGCGCCGGTCCGCGTGCAGGACGTGCTGTTCACCGAATTCGTCGTGCAGTGACGTACCGTGACGTTGTCTAGCGCTGCCATCATCAACCGCCAAGGGACGCACGAGGAATAAGCAATGGGCCACGAAGAGTTCATGTCCCAGGAAGAGGTCGATGCTCTCCTGAAGGGCGTCACCGGCGAAGTCGACACGGAAACCGAGCAGAGCGAGCGCACGGGCGTACGCCCGTACAACATCGCGACGCAGGAGCGGATCGTCCGTGGCCGCATGCCGGGCCTCGAAATCATCAACGACCGTTTCGCGCGTCTGTTGCGCGTCGGCATTTTCAACTTCATGCGGCGCTCGGCGGAAATCTCCGTCGGCCCCGTGAAGGTGCAGAAATACAGCGAATTCACGCGCAATCTGCCGATCCCGACCAACCTGAACCTCGTTCACGTGAAGCCGCTGCGCGGCACCTCGCTGTTCGTGTTCGACCCGAACCTCGTGTTCTTCGTGGTCGACAACCTGTTCGGCGGCGACGGCCGGTTCCATACGCGCGTCGAAGGGCGTGATTTCACGCAGACCGAGCAGCGCATCATCATGAAGCTGCTCAATCTGACGTTCGAGCATTACACGGCGTCGTGGAAAAGCGTGCGCCCGCTGCAGTTCGAATACGTGCGCTCGGAAATGCACACGCAGTTCGCCAACGTCGCGACGCCGAACGAAATCGTCATCGTCACGCAGTTCTCGATCGAGTTCGGCTCGACGGGCGGCACGCTGCACATCTGCATGCCGTACTCGATGATCGAACCGATCCGCGACATCCTCTCCTCGCCGATCCAGGGCGAGGCGATGGACGTCGATCGCCGCTGGGTGCGCGTGCTGTCGAAGCAGGTGCAGGCGGCCGAAGTGCAACTGACCGCCGACCTCGCGCAGGTGCCGGTCACGTTCGAGCAGATCCTGAACATGCGCAAGGGCGATGTTCTGCCGATCAACATCCCCGAGCACATCACGGCGAAAGTCGACGGCGTGCCGGTGATGGAATGCGGCTACGGAATTTTCAATGGTCAGTACGCGTTGCGGGTCCAGAAGATGATCAGCGCAGCCGACACGATGAAGGAAAGTGGATATGAGTGACCTGAACGCAAAACCCGAGGCCGAACTGGCCGCGAGCGACCCGCAAGTGGCCGCCGGCGAACTGAGCGCCGAAGACGACGACGCGATGGCCGACTGGGCGAGCGCGCTCGCCGAGCAGAACGGCAACGCCGAAGTGAACCCGGCGGCGGCCGGCGTATTCCAGCCGCTGTCGAAGGTCGAGCCCACCTCGACGCACAACGACATCGACATGATCCTGGACATTCCGGTCCAGATGACGGTCGAGCTCGGCCGCACCAAGATCGCGATCCGCAATCTGCTGCAACTCGCGCAGGGCTCGGTTGTGGAACTCGACGGCCTCGCCGGCGAGCCGATGGACGTGCTCGTCAACGGCTGCCTGATCGCGCAGGGCGAAGTGGTGGTCGTGAACGACAAGTTCGGCATCCGTCTGACCGACATCATCACGCCGTCCGAACGCATCCGGAAGCTCAATCGATGAAACGCGCCGCCGTTCGCGGCATGCTCCCCGCGTCGCGCGA
>NZ_JAAGPS010000241.1:0-240 GCF_017105025.1 Paraburkholderia sp. Ac-20336
TGGTGATAGCCATCGACACTACTCAAGATGACGAGTTATAGAGAGATTGGACGAGTTAATGTGAGAGGTACAATCTAGTAAGTGTATAGACTTGTGTGTGGCTATAGAGCAGATATGGCGTGCTGATACAGAGTGCCGTGAGATTGAGTAATGTGAGGGCATGCATTTATCATATGTTAGCTGTTTGTTTCAACACTCAGTAACCATTTATGTTTTTTTTTTTTTTTTTTTTTAATGCTC
>NZ_JAAGPS010000242.1:0-4186 GCF_017105025.1 Paraburkholderia sp. Ac-20336
TGCACACCCCCACGATCCCGGCAGCGTCCGCCTCGCCCACGCCATCGCCGATCGCCCCGCAGCAGTTCTCGCTCGACGTGCTGCTCGAAAAATACGCGAAAGGCGACGAACAATCGGCCGACGACGTCTTTCGCCGCGTCGCGCGCGGCGTCGCCGAGGCCGAGCCGCCGGAACTGCGCGCGCCGGTCGAGGCGCTGTTCGTGGACAACCTGCGGCACGGCGCGCTCGGCGCGGGCCGCATCATGAGCGCGGCGGGCAGCGGTATCGCCGCGACGCTGATCAACTGCTTCGTGCAGCCGGTCGGCGACTCGATTCAGGGCGTCGACGAGCAGGGACTGCCGGGCATCTACGTGGCGCTGCTGCAGGCGGCCGAAACGATGCGGCGCGGCGGCGGCGTCGGCTACAACTTCTCGGCGATCCGGCCCAAGGGCGCGCGCGTTCATACGACCAGTTCGTCGGCATCGGGCCCGTGCAGCTACATGGACGTGTTCGACGCCTCGTGCCGCACGGTCGAAAGCGCGGGCTCGCGGCGCGGCGCGCAGATGGCCGTGCTCGACTGCGACCACCCCGACCTGCTCGAATTCATCGAGGCCAAGCATTCGAAGGGGCGCTGGAACAACTTCAACGTGTCGGTCGGCGTGACCGACGCATTCATGCGCGCGGTCGAAAACGACGAGCCGTGGCAGCTGGTCCATCGCGCCGAGCCGTCGCCGGCGCTGCGCGCGGCCGGCGACGTGCGGCGGCGCGAGGACGGCCTGTGGGTCTACGGCGAGCACCCGGCGCGCGCGATCTGGGAGCGCATCATGCGCTCGACCTACGACGTCGCCGAGCCCGGCATCGTGTTCATCTCGCGCATGAACGAGGACAACAATCTGCGCGCCGTCGAAACGATCCGCGCGACCAATCCGTGCGGCGAGCAGCCGCTGCCCGCCTACGGCTGCTGCAACCTCGGGCCGCTCAACCTGACGCGCTTCGTCGTCGATCCGTTCGCGCAGTTGCAGGGCCGTGAGCCGTCGTTCGACTGGGACGGCCTCGCGCAACGCACGCGCACCCAAGTGCGTTTTCTCGACGACGTGCTCGACGTCACGCTCTGGCCGCTGCCGCAGCAATACGACGAATCGCGCGCGAAACGGCGCATCGGCGTCGGCTTCACCGGGCTCGGCGACACGCTCGTGATGCTCGGGCTGCGCTACAACGCGCAGGAGGGCCGCGACTTCGCGGCGCGCATCGCGCGGCTCATGCGCGACGAGGCGTACCGCGCGTCGGTCGAACTCGCGAAGGAGCGCGGTGCGTTCCCGTTGTTCGACGCCGCGCGCTATCTCGAAGCGGGCACCTTCGCGTCGCGCCTGCCCGACGACGTCCAGCAGGCGATCCGCCGCGACGGCATCCGCAACAGCCATCTGCTGTCGATCGCGCCGACCGGCACCGTGAGCCTCGCATTCGCGGACAACGCCTCGAACGGCATCGAGCCGGCCTTCTCGTGGACCTACAAGCGCATGAAGGTGATGGCCGACGGCGGCCGCGAATCGTTCGACGTCGAGGACTACGCGTACCGGCTCTACCGCGAGCTCGGCGGCGACGTGAACCGGCTGCCCGACTACTTCGTCAGCGCATTGCAGATGTCGGCGCGCGACCATCTCGAGATGATGGCGGCGGTGCAGCCGTACGTCGACACGTCGATCTCGAAGACCGTCAACGTGCCCGCCGACTATCCGTTCGACGCGTTCGAAAGCCTCTATTTCGACGCGTGGAAAAGCGGCCTGAAGGGCCTCGCCACCTATCGCCCGAACGACACGCTCGGCGCGGTGCTGAGCGTCGCGCCCGCGCAGGCCGACGACACGCTCGCCGACAGCGATCTCGACCCGCTGCGGATCGCGATGGATCACCGGCCGAAGGGCGAGTTGCCGGCAGTCATCGAGAAGGTCGAGTATCTGACCCAGGCGGGCAAGAAGTCGCTGTACGTCGCGGTGTCGTTCATCGAGGTGACGGGACGCCTCGGCGGCGAGGACGTGACGATCGAGCGGCCGATCGAGTTCTTCATCCCGACCGGCCAGCGCGACGAGTCGCAGCAATGGATCACGGCGACGATGCGCTCGCTGTCGCTTGCCGCGCGCGGCGGCTTCGTCGCGCGCAATCTGCAGGACATGTGCAAGGTGTCGTGGGATCGCGGCCAGGTGCGGCTGGGCGACGTGCAGCGTCTCGACGGCCATCGCGCGCCGCGCTGGCACGATTCGGAAGTGGCCGCGCTCGCGTTTGCGATCCAGCAGATTCTGTATCGGCGCGGCTTTCTCGACGCCGAAGGCAATCAGGTGCCGTCGCGGCTGCTCGCGCGCTTGCCGCGCGGGCAGATGAAAACGGACACGGCGTTATCGGCCGATTTCGGCATGCGCGCCCATCCCGAAGACGGCGCGGACGCGCTGCTGCAACCGGCCAGCGCCCAAGGGCTGCAGACGATGCTCGGGCGCAAATGCGGTTCGTGCGGCGCGAATGCGGTGATTCGCAAGGACGGCTGCGATTTCTGCACGGCGTGCGGCGAGGTGGGGGCCTGCGGGTAAGGCCGCAGAGGGCCGGCGGGGTTGCGCAAGGCCGCCAGCACTGCCCGGGACCACGGGGCCGCCCAAGGCCGGATCACCCCCGCCCCACCGAACCAGATCGGCCCTACTTGCCCAGCGCCGCCGACACGCCGGCCAGCCAGGTCGCGGCCGGCATCACGCTCTTCGGGTCCCAGCTATCGGGCGCATCCAGGCGCGTCTGCACTTGATCCTCGTTGAACTGCCACACCACGACCTTGGGCGCGTGCTGCGCGAACGAGGGGTTCGCCACCGTATCGAGGAACGTCTTCCACGGCCCGATGTTGCCGGGATTCCAGGCCAGCTCCACCGGCACGCCGAGCGCATTCGAGAGCTTCTGCGGATAGCCGAGATACGGCTGCACGAAGCTGTTGCCGATCACCTCGACCTGCGCCGGTCCGCTGTCGAGCAGGCCGTCGGCCGCTTCCGGCTGCTTGCGCACGGTGTAGATGTCGCGCCCGATGCGCTTGCGGTCCTCGGGCGACATGAAGTTCGTCGCGAGATCGCCATAGCGCCGCTCGTTGGTCCAGTCGCCGAGCACGCTGCCGCCGCCGGTGGCCGGCACGGCGAACTTGCCGCGGATCAGCGCGGCCGTCGCATCGGCCGAGGCTTCCGCCGCCCACGCGGTCCAGTGGTAGTCGGCGCGATAGAACGCGCTCTGGCGGTCGTGCTCGACGGATTGCAGCGCGGGCCGATCGTCGAACGTGACGATGCCGGCTGCCGCGAACATGCCGAGCAGGTCGCCGTAGCGCGACTGAACCTGCGGCGACAACCTGACGTCAGCCGGAAGACGCTGCGGGTAGAACACCGACTTGGCCGGTACCACCATCACGACGAGTTCGACGTGCTTCGCCGCCAGCGCATCCTTCGCCTCGCGGATCAGCTTGACGTTAGCCTCGATCTGCGGACGGTCGACCTTGTCGGTGCTTTCCCAGCCCGGGAAAAGCCAGCCGTCCTGCCCCTCGATCACCGACGCCGCAGCCCGCGCCGCGCCGCAGTGAATCGACGCGGCGAGCGCCGCGAAGGCCAGCACGGCGGTCCAGCCGCGCGGCGTGGCCCGGTTCGGTGAAGCACGATTTTTCATCGGAAATCCTGTCGGGTTGTCATGGTTGCGCCAGATAGGCGTTTTCATCGTCGGTAAGCGGTTGGTAGAGCGAGCGCAGCGGCCACTCCCAGATCAGCAGCCGCACACCCTGGAGCCGCTCGGGGTGATGCCGCAGCAGTTCGATCGCGCTGCCGGCAAAGCCGCTGCCCACGCGGCTTTGCTGCGCGATCTCCTGTTTCATCGCGAGTTGCAGATAGTCGGCAAAGCCGGAATTGAGCGAATACGACGAGCCGGCCAGCACGACCGTCGGCGCGGCCACGTCGTCGAGCAGCCCGCCGCCGTGGTGTATGTCGAGCGTTTCGTCGTGGTCGAGGTCGGGCCGCGGCGCGAACGGCGGCACGTTGCCGGCCAGCCCGGCGAGACGCGTCAGATCGCCGATGCGCGCCCCGGAACGAGCCGCCACGCTCAGGCGCATCGTGACGTCGCCGGCCGGCACGTACGCCAGCGCCGCGGCCGCCACGCGGTGGGCGGCGAACTTCGCGCCGTCGCGATTCCAGTGCGTGTCGGTGCG
>NZ_JAAGPS010000021.1:0-65049 GCF_017105025.1 Paraburkholderia sp. Ac-20336
GCTCGCGCCGTGGCCCGCCGAGGTGTCGGAGGCGCTGCGGGAAGCGCTGCCGCACGCGGTCGGCGGCAATCCGCTGCAACTCGGCGACAACGCGCGTCCCGAGCATTTCGGCACCGCGCTGAAGCTGCTCGCCGAGCATCGCGACACGGGCACCGCGTTCGTGGTCCACGCGCCGACGCATGGCGCGCCGGTTGGCGAAGTCGCGCAGGCGCTGATCGAGCATCAGCGTTTCGCGTATCGAGGGCTGCTCGCGTGCTTCTTCGGCGGCGTCGATGCGACGATGCGCGACGCGTTGCACGCGCAGGGCATTCCGGTTCATACGACGCCGCAGCGGCTCGCGCGCGCGTTCGCGCGTCTCGTCGATTACCGGCTCGGCCGCGAACTGCTGATGCAAACGCCGGAGGGTTTGCCCGCGCGGATTCCCGAGGCGATCGACGCGGCGCAGGCGCAGGTCCGGGAGACGCTGGCGGCGGGCGAGAGCCGGCTCGCGGGGGCCGCGGCGGCGCGGTTTCTGGGGCGGTTCGGCTTGCGGGTGGAGGGGCATGAGGGCGCGGACGCGGCGCGGCGCGCGGCAAGTCATGCGGCGGGCGGCGTGGTCGATGGCGCAACAGGCGGCGCAACGAACGAAGCAACAGATGATGCAACGGGCAGCGCGCCAGGCAACACCGCCAGTACGACGCCAAGCGCTACGGTAAACGCTACGGCACAGCCCCCAAATCCCATCGTCGACATCACCGTCGAACTCCACGATGACGACAACTTCGGCCCCGTATTCCGCTTCACCACGCCGCCCGTCGATGGCGTGTTCGAGGCGATACGCGTCTACGGCTTGCCGCCGCTCAACCCGATGCTCGCGCGCGATATCGTCACGCGTTCGCACTACGCGCGGCTCGTCGCGCCGGAGCCGCCGCTCGCGGCGCTGACGTCGCTCTCGCAGGCGGTCTGCGAGGTGCGCGAGATCGTCGGGATTGCGTTGCGGCTCAGGGTCTACGCGGATCGTGTGATGGTGGTCGATCCCGTGCTGAGTCTCGGCGCGCAGCGCAGCCGCCTCGCGATCGTGCCGTATCCGCGCCGCTTCGAGGAGACGCTCGACTGGCACGGCATGCGCGTGACCGTGCGGCCGATTCGTCCCGAAGACGAAATCGCGCATCGCGACTTCGTGCAGGCGATGACGCCCGAGGATTTGCGCTTGCGCTTCTTCGGCGCGGTCGGGGCGTTCGATCATTCGCAGCTCGCGCGCATGACGCAGATCGACTACGACCGCGAAATGGCGCTGATCGCGACGATCGACAACGAAGCGGGCGTCGCGCAGACGCTCGGCGTGGTACGCGCGGTGGCCGATCCCGACAACGAGACGGCCGAATTCGCGGTGGCCGTGCGCTCGGACCAGAAAGGCCGGCGCCTCGGCCAGTTGCTGATGCAGCGGATCATCGCGTACGCGCGGGCGCGCGGCACTCACTGGCTGGTGGGCGAGGCGTTGCGCGAGAACGGCGCGATGATCGCGCTCGCGAGGTCGAGCGGCTTCACGATCACGCGGACTGACGATCCCGGCGTGGTCGGCTTCCGGATGGCGCTCGACGAAAGCGTCGAGGCGGATACGAAGAGCGGGCCGAAGTTCGGGGAGCCGCAGCCCGCGCGTTGAGCGGTTGAGCCAGCCCGGCTTACGCCGCCAGCTTCCCCGCGGCCTCGTCGACCTGCTCGCGCGTCACGGCGAGTTCGTCGAGCCAGGCCTGCGCGTACACCGCGCCGGTTTCGCGCTCGAGCCGCGCGATCGTCGCCGCACAACGGTTCGCATCCTTCAGCGTCGAGATGAACGACTTCACCGACTCGCCGCCCTTGAACGCATCGAACAGCGGCACGCGGATTTCGTCGGGCAGCGCACGCGTCGTCCATTGATACGGCTTGCCGTTGAACGTCAGCGACGGCGGCAGCACGCGCTCCTTGCGCGCGGCCGGAATCAGGCCGAAGGTGCGCGCCGCTTCGCCGATCTGTTCGGAAGAAAACAGCTCGTCGGGCGTGATGTCGAATTGCTGGATGAAGGTCTCGATGCTTTGCATCGCGGCGGCGCGATCGTCGCGGCGCTTTTGCGCGTGAGCGACGATGTCGCGCAGTTCGTCGGCTTCTTCAGGGGTGATCGTGAAGCTCGACTGCTTCTGCTGGAGTTCGGAAAAGCGCTGAAATTCGGAATCGGTCAGAAGTTTGGCCATTGCTCAATCGATGCGCGCACGAGTCTGCTCATGCGGCGTAATTTTGGAAGGGCCGCCATTCTAAACCATGTGGGGGAGTGGTCACGATGCCGGGAGTGAAACTGGGGCCGCGCCATGAATGTTGGGGTGTAGCGGTTCGTGGCGTTGAGCGCAGAGCAACGAATAGCGTGCGGCCCGACAGAAAATGCCCTGATTACCTTGCCTAACGGGGGCGACACAATTAGATTGTTAAAAATGACTATCCCGAAATTAAATATTGAAATTTAAGATGAATCCGAAATTAGAATCGGTAGCGAGGAGTCGTCAAGGAAATTCGAAAATAAACGGAAATTGAAATGGCCGATATCTTTATCAAGATCGACGGTATCACCGGTGAATCGCAGGACACAACGTATCCTGATGAAATCGAGGTTCTTGGTTGGAATTAGAAAATCACACAGCAGTCCAGCATGCATTCCGGTTCGGGTCGTGGTGCAGCTAGGGCAACAGTTTCGGATTTGCATTTCGTACACAGGATCGATCGCGCAAGTCCTAATCTGGCGAGTTACTGTTTTCGGGGAACACATGTTCCTAAGGCCGTGCTCACCATGCGTAAGGCCGGCGGTGCTCCTCTGGAGTATCTGAAAATCACGCTGTACGACGTGATTGTTTCGCACGTTGAGCCGGCGGCCAATGACGGCCTGGATTTGGAGCATGTCGCGCTGTCGTTTGCACGTATCAAGAAGGAATATGTAGTGCAGCGCGACTGGCGGCAGTCGGGGGACAGTGACCGCGTTGATTGATGTAAAGCAGAATAATGTCAGTTGAGATTACGCAGCAATGAATGAATACGAGCGGCTACTAAACGACGAGTCAACGTCTCCAGTAAATCACTATTCGTATGGGGACGCAATGATCTTACGGCCTGTGAGTTGTACATTGCGGTGCTGACGGAGGAAATATGTAAGCGACTGGGCGCGGCGGATGTTGCTGCGATTATTGCATTCTTGATCGGTCAACCGTTTCTCACAACCAGACAGAAATTTGCGGGCACTACGCCCGGAACTTCCATAGCATCGCAGATCGCCAGGGAGCTTCTTGATTTCAATCTTCCAGTTAGAGTTCCAACGCTGACCAATCAGTCTATGGCGGCCTTGCGTTTTTCAATGACGTGCAATCTTGGGGCCGTTGTAGGTCGATGGACGCCTCAAATTGGCGCGATGATCCTGGTTTATGACGTTGTTATGATTGATCTCACGACTACTTTGCACTTCAACAAGCTCGCAAAACCAGAGGACAGAATCAGTGATCGAACGGTCGGAACACTCGGCTAAAGAGGCATGGCAACAGCTCGAGAAATTCCTGAGAGAGCGGAAATATCTGTCTCTGCGTGAGGTATTGCGGCCTGATATGGATATTCGATGGGATTTGGGAATGGATGGACACGATGCCGTACATTTTTTTCCCGACTTCTTCGAGGTATTCCAGATCAGGAGCGGCGACTTTACATACGATAAGTATTTTGATGGAGAGAGCGTCAATATTTTTTCTACCGTATGCACGCTTTTATTCGCGCTGTTCTTCAAAAAATTTCGCAAAGAGATACGCGAAAAAAACGAATCGACAAAACTAACGGCCGGGATGCTCCAACGTGCTATCGAACTCGGTATATGGGATAGCCAACGCCTGATAAAGCAGGAAAAGCAATGACCGAACGGCCCGCTGACATACGGGCTTTTTTTGCAACGGTGTTGAGTCCATCGCGAAGTGCACGCGTCTACCTGTTCCCCTTCCAATCAAAACCCGCCCTGCATCAATCAGGTAACGCAGTGGGCAAATCCCGTTCGCGCATGGTAAAACACCAGACACCCAGGCATGGAACCGGAGAAAGAGCTTCGCACGGGACCCGAGTAGGCGCTCAAGCACCCACTTCGGATCGCTAGCCCAAGAAAGCCCTCACTCCGGTCAACAAGGAGACGCGCTCAATGACTGCAGCGATCGGTTCGAAGATCGGGCAGCGGCGCCGTATCGGCCGCGGCTCGCTGCAAGTGAGCGGATTGGGTCTCGGCACGGCGCCGCTCGGCGGCCTGTACCACGATCTGTCCGACGAGGAGGCTCATGCGACCATCGCCGCCGCATGGGACGCTGGCGTGCGTTACTTCGACACCGCGCCGCACTACGGCAACACGAAGGCCGAGCATCGGCTCGGCACCGCGTTGCGTCATTATCCGCGTGGCGAGTACGTGCTTTCCACCAAGGTGGGGCGGCGCTTCGTGCCGCGCACCACGCCGTTCGACGACCGCGAGGGCTGGCAGAATCCATTGCCGTTCGAAGCGATCTACGACTACACGCACGACGGCATTCTGCGGTCGTTCGAGGATAGCCAGCAGCGCCTCGGCATCGTCGACATCGACATCCTGCTCGTGCACGACATCGGCCGGCTCACGCACGGCGCTCAGCATCCGCACTACTGGCGGCAATTGACCGAAGGCGGCGGCTTTCGCGCGCTCGACCGGCTGCGCTCGACGGGCGCGATCAAGGCGGTCGGCCTCGGCGTCAACGAAGGCGCCGTCATACTCGACACGCTGGCCGAGTTCGATATCGATTGCGCGTTGCTGGCCGGCCGTTATACGCTGCTCGAACAGACCACCCTCGACGATCTGCTGCCCGCGTGCGAAGCGCGCGGCGTCGGCATCCTGCTAGGCGGCGCGTTCAATTCGGGCATTCTGGCGCGCGGCGTCGCGGGCGATCTGAAGTTCAATTACGGCAACGCGCCGCCCGACGTGATTGAGCGCGTCGCGCGTCTGGAGGCGGTCTGCCGCGTGCATCAGGTGCCGCTCGCCGCCGCCGCGTTGCAGTTTCCGTATGCGCATCCGGCGGTCGCCACCGTGCTGACCGGCGCGCGCAGTGCCGACGAATTGCGCGAGAACGTCGCGTCGTTCGAGCAGCCGATCCCCGCGGCCTTGTGGTCCGCGTTGCGCGATGAGGGTCTGCTCGACGCGCGCGCCCCCGCCCCCAAGGATTGACCGGATCATGCCGATCGACGCTCACCAGCATTACTGGGACCCTGCGCGTGGCGACTACGAGTGGCTCACGCCGGAACTGAAAATTCTCTACCGGCCGTTCGGCCCCGCGGATCTACGGCCGCTGCGCGAGCAGGCGGGCGTCGAGCGGACCGTGGTCGTGCAGGCGGCGCCCACGCTCGACGAAACGCGCTATCTGCTCGACCTCGCGCGGCACGAGCCGTCGATTGCCGGCGTGGTCGGCTGGGTGCCGCTGCTGCTGCCGAACGCGCCCGACCTGATCGGGGCGCTCGCGCGCGAGCCGAAGTTCAAGGGCGTGCGGCCGATGTTGCAGGACCATCCCGACGACAGCTGGATCGCGAACCCCGATCTCGCGCCTGCCGTCGACGCGCTGATCGCGCACGATCTCGCCTTCGATGCGCTGATCTACACGCGCCATGTCCAGTACGTCGAAACCTTCGCGCAGCGTTTTCCGGCGCTGCGCATCGTCGTCGATCATGGCGCGAAGCCGCCGATCCGTTACGGCCAGGCGGGCTATCAGGCGTGGCGCGATGCGATCACGCGTCTCGCCGCGCTGCCTCAGGTGCACTGCAAGCTCTCGGGGCTCGCGACCGAGGCGTCGCCGGGCTGGACCGAGGACACGCTGCGGCCCTACGTCGAGCATCTGCTGGATGCGTTCGGCCCCGCGCGTCTGATGTGGGGCAGCGACTGGCCGATGCTCGAACTGAACGGCGACTATCTGCTCTGGCATTCGGTGGCGGCCACGCTGCTCGCGTCGTTGAGCGATGCCGAGCGCAACGCCGTGTTCGGCGAGAACGCCGCCGCGTTTTACCGGCTCTGAGCGCCGGCAACCCCAGACCATTCAGGCCATTCAGGAAACTCAGCAACGTTAGCAGCCCACCCAACTGGAGTCGTAGATGACACAAAGACTGGCCGGCAAAACGGCCCTGATCACCGCGGCGGGACAAGGCATCGGTCTCGCCACCGCCGAACTGTTCGCGCGCGAAGGCGCGCGCGTGATCGCCACCGACATCCGCATCGACGGACTCGCGGGTAAACCGGTCGAGGCGCGCAAGCTCGACGTGCTCGACGGCGCGGCGATCAAGGCGCTCGCCGCCGAGGTCGGTACGGTCGACGTGCTGTTCAACTGCGCGGGCTTCGTGCATGCGGGCAACATCCTCGAATGCAGCGAGGAAGACTGGGACTTCGCGTTCGACCTCAACGCGAAGGCGATGTACCGGATGATCCGCGCGTTCCTGCCGGGCATGCTGGAGAAGGGCGCCGGCTCGATCATCAACATGTCGTCGGCGGCGTCGAGCGTGAAGGGCGTGCCGAACCGCTTCGCGTACGGCGCGTCGAAGGCCGCGGTGATCGGGCTCACGAAGGCCGTCGCCGCGGACTTCGTCACGCGTGGTGTACGCTGTAACGCGATTTGCCCGGGCACGGTGTCCTCGCCGTCGCTCGAACAGCGAATCGCCGCGCAGGCTCAGGCGCAGGGCGCGACGCTCGACGCGGTGCAGGCCGCTTTCGTCGCGCGCCAGCCGATGGGCCGCATCGGCAAGCCGGAAGAAATCGCCGCGCTGGCGCTGTATCTCGCGTCCGACGAGTCGTCCTTCACGACGGGCCAGGCCCATGTGATCGACGGCGGCTGGTCGAACTGATTCTGCCTGATTGACGCAACACTACTGAACGTAAAGGGAAGTGCAACGATGAAACTGCTTCGTTATGGGCCGAAAGGCCAGGAAAAGCCGGGCCTGCTCGACGCGCAAGGCAAGATTCGCGACCTGTCGAAGGTGGTCGCCGATATCGACGGCACAGCGCTCAGCGACGCAAGCCTCGCGACACTGCGCGCGCTCGATCCGGCCACGTTGCCGGTCGTCGAAGGCAATCCGCGCATGGGTCCGTGCGTCGGCAAGATCGGCAAATTCATCTGCATCGGCCTCAATTACGCGGATCACGCGGCGGAATCGAATCTGCCGGTGCCGACCGAGCCGGTCATCTTCAACAAGTGGACGAGCGCGATCAGCGGCCCGAACGACGACATCGAAATTCCGCGCGGCTCGAAGAAGACCGACTGGGAAGTCGAACTCGGCGTCGTGATCGGCAAGGCGGCGAAGTATGTCGACGAAGCGAACGCGCTCGACTACGTGGCCGGCTATTGCATCATCAACGACGTGTCGGAACGCGAATGGCAGATCGAGCGCGGCGGCACGTGGGACAAGGGCAAGGGCTTCGACACGTTCGGCCCGATCGGCCCGTGGGTCGTCACGCGCGATGAAGTCGCCGATCCGCAGAACCTGAGCATGTGGCTCGAAGTGGACGGCCATCGCTACCAGAACGGCAGCACGAAGACGATGGTGTTCGGCGTCGCGCAACTGGTGTCGTACGTGTCGCAGTGCATGAGCCTGCAACCGGGCGATGTGATCTCGACCGGCACGCCGCCGGGCGTCGGCATGGGCGTGAAGCCGAACCCGGTGTTCCTGAAGCCGGGGCAGACGGTGCGCCTCGGTATCGAGGGTCTCGGCGAGCAGACGCAGAAGACTTACGCGGCGGAATAAGCCGCACGACGCTCGAAGGCCGCGCGCGCGTCGGTTTCGGCGCGCGGATGCCGCGGCCAGCAAAAAAGCCGTTCCCTTTTACGGGAACGGCTTTTTTTCGTATGCATCTCCACTTCAGCCGGCGCTTTGCGCCACGCGCGGTACGGCTGGCTACCCCGCCGGCACGTCGTCCCCATTCTGGCCGATCCGATTCACCGTTCCCTGTGCGACCGCGACGAGCTTTTCGCGATTCCCGTCCATCACGAACACGCTGCACTGGCAGGTCGCCTGATGCCGGCCCGCATAAATCACGCTCGCGCGCGCGATCAGTATGCCGTTCACCGCCGGGCGCAGATAGTTGATCTTGTATTCGCCGGTCACGACTTTCGGGCCGAGCGACAGCGCGCCCGCGAAGGTCAGCGCGTTATCGGCGAGATAGCTGATGACGCCGCCGTGCACGAAGCCATGCTGCTGCCTCAGCTCATCGCGAATCGGCAGACTCAGCGTGAGTTCGTTGCCGTCGGCGTGCATCAATTCCGCGCCGAGCAGCATGCTGAACGGCTGGGCGTGCAGTGCGCCGCGCGCCCGGTCGAGAAGGTCGGTCATCGTCGTTCCTTGGGGAAGGCCTGTGCGGGCATCCGCGGCGGCGTACTCCGCGCGGTCCCTACCCACTCTAGGAAGCGTGGCTGCATCGCGTCAAGGCGATTTCGCAAAATACATGCTGCATTGTTGCGCAAAACGACTCTAATTTCGACGATCGCCGATGAACCGTGGACATAGCGCGCTGTTTGCTGAACTTGGCCTCAAGTTGCGCGTCAGCCTGCCGTAAACCCTGGTGTATTCCTCGTCACCCTTTGCCCTTCAGGTGTCCACGATGTTCAGCAAGATCAAGGTCGCATCCGGCCTCTTAAGTGTTCTGGTCGCGTTCTGCGTATTCCAGCTCGTCACGGTGGGTCTCGGCTTCTGGTCGTTGACGCGTTCGCACGACGACGTCGGCGAGCTTTCGAACATCGCGCTGAAACAGGTGAATGCGGTCAACCAGACGACGCAGCGTCTGATGGACGTGCGCATCAACCTGTCGCGCGCCGGCACGCGCATGGCGCGCGGCGGCACCGAGCCGACCGATATCGTGCAGCATGCGCGCGAGCAGCTTACCGCCGCCGAGCAGTCGTTCGCGGCGTTCACGGGCGCGCAGAAAACCAGCGGCGAAAATACCGCGCGCGCCGCCGCACTCGCCGAACGCTACAAGAAGCTGCACGACGCGCTCGCCGAATTGGCGCAGGACCTCGATTCGAACAACCTGCAGGCCTTCCTCGATCAGCCGACGCAGTCGTTCCAGGACGCCTACCTGACGGAAGTGCGCAACTTCGTGCAATTCGGCGACGCCGCGAGCCGCGCGTCGCTCGATTCGATCGATGCGCGCATGGCGGCGTTTCGCATCGTCAGCGTCGTGATCCTGCTCGTGCTCGTGAGCGGCACGCTGGCGGTCTACGCGGCGCTGCGCCGCGGAGTCGTCGCGCCGCTCGAAGAGGCGGGCCGCCACTTCGAGCGCATCGCGCAAGGGCGTCTCGACCAGCCGATCGCCGCACGCGGCACCAACGAGATCGGCCGCCTGTTCTCGGGCCTCGCGGCGATGCAGGCGAGCGTCGCGCGCACCGTGCAGAGCGTGCGCGAATCGGCCGACTCGATCCATATCGGCGCCGATGAAATCGCCACCGGCAACGCCGATCTGTCGGCGCGCACCGAAAACCAGGCCGCTTCGCTCGAGGAAACCGCGTCGAGCATGGAAGAACTGACCGCGACCGTGCGCCAGAACGCGGATCACGCGCGCGAAGCGAACGCGCTTGCCGAGACCGCGCTCGACGCGACCTCGCGCGGCAGCGAGGTGGTCAACCAGGTGGTCGACAAGATGCGCGGCATCGCGCAAAGCTCGGACCGGATCGCCGAAATCATCTCGGTGATCGACGGCATCGCCTTCCAGACCAACATCCTCGCGCTGAACGCGGCCGTCGAGGCGGCGCGCGCGGGCGAGCAGGGCCGCGGCTTCGCGGTCGTGGCCGGCGAGGTGCGCGGACTCGCGCAGCGCAGCGCGCAGTCGGCGAAGGAAATCAAGACGCTGATCAGCGAGTCGGTTGCCGAGATTCAGGGCGGCTCGGCGCTCGTCGAGCGCGCCGGCGAGGCGATGAGCCACGTGTCGGCGTCGATCTCGCGCGTCACGCAGATGATGGCGGAGATCAGCGCGTCGTCGCTCGAACAGAGCACCGGCATCGAGCAGGTGAACCAGGCGGTCGTGCAGATGGACGAAATGACCCAGCAGAACGCGGCGCTCGTCGAAGAGGCCGCGGCGGCGGCGGCTTCGCTGCATCAGCAGACGCAGCAGTTGAAGCAGGCCGTCTCGGTGTTCGAAATTTCGGAAACTGTGTTGCGCACGCAACAGCCGGGCGCGATGCCGGCCGCGAATGCGGAATTCGGATTAAGCGCAATGCATGCGATTTAATGCGGTAGCGCTTTGAAAAGCAGGTATTGAAAAGCACATCGAAAAAGCATCAAAAAGAAAATGGCCCGCGAAAGCGAGCCATTTTGCATTAGATGCGGCAGGCGCCGGAAAAGGCACCTATGCGCGCTATCCAGGTCGTCCTGACAGTACGGAAGTACTTAGGCCGACTGGATGTTCGCGGCTTGCTTGCCCTTCGGGCCTTGCTTGACTTCGAACGTCACTTTCTGGTTTTCCTGCAGGGACTTGAAGCCCGATGACTGGATTTCCGAGAAGTGTGCAAACAGGTCTTCGCCGCCGTCGTCCGGGGTGATGAAGCCAAAGCCCTTTGCATCGTTAAACCACTTAACAGTACCTGTTGCCATTTTTGATCCAATAAATGTTGTGTGTTGCATTCGCGTTCGTTATCCCTCGACGTGAGGCAAAGCGCGAGGGGAGAGTTGTATCACGTCTTTATGACGGACGCCAATCAACCCGTATCCGGGTATTCCCCGGTTCTGATATTTTTTGACGCCCAAAAAGCCTTCGAAAGGCATTGTTTTGTCGCCAGGGTAAACCAGCGAGACCGGCTTGCGGCCACTTCCTGTGAAGAGCGGCAGCGCGTTTTTTCAGCCAAAGACGTTTGTCTTCGGATGATTGGTTCGGCCAGCTATCTTCGTCTATTGTCTTTCAATTTCGCCTAAGACAGCGTTTCCGATTCCGCAGCGGCGGGCAGTGCCGCGTACGCCGTGGCGAGGTGATACGGCGTGGTCGACGGCATGTCCGCGCGCGCCACGTCGCCCGCCGATGTTTTGCATTCGAACCAGCCGCGCGAATGCAAAAACCGTTGCGCGAAGAGTGCAATCTGTTGCGATAACGCGGCGCGCACGGCCGGGTCGTCGTGACAGGCGAGCGCGCGCAGATATTCCGTTTGCGCCCAGATCCGCTCGGTCGCGTCCTTGATATGGCCGGCTTCGTCGAGCGAGGCGCATACGCCGCCGCTGTGCGGGTCCACGCCGTGCTGCCGCGCAAAGGTAAAGGCGCGCGCGAGCGCTTCGGGGAGGCCCGTCCCGTCGACGAGGCTGCCCGCCTGCCTGACCAGCCAGAACCATTCGAACTGATGCCCCGGCTCGAGGCGGTTGTCGCTTGCGCCGATCGGCAATTCGGCGATGCAGCCGCTCGGCGCATGCACGAAATGCCGCGCGACCGCGCCGGCCAGGCGGCGCAACGCGGCGCCGAAGGCGTTGTCGTGGGTAGCCTCGCAGGCGGCGAGCCACGCTTCGGTCAGGTGCATCAGCGGATTTTGCAGCGGCGTGCCGGTGACTTTCGAGAAGTCGACACTGAGCGCGGCGTTGAACAGACCGTCGTCGGCCGCGAAGTTCGACTGGATCAGCGCGGTCGTGCCGTGTACGAGCGCGAGCGCGTCGCGATTGCCGGAGCGCCGGCCGTATTCGGCGCACGCGAAGATGACGAACGCGTGCGTGTAGAGGTCCTTGGTGGTGTCGAGCGGCACGCCGAGCGCATCGACGCTGTAGAACCATCCGCCGTGGTCGGTGTCCTGAAAGGTGTGCTTCAGCGAATCGAACAGCACGCGCGCATGCTCCATGTCGCCCGCCTGCGCAAACGTGAACAACTGTCGCGCGCAGGCCATCGCCCGATAGCGCTGCGCGGGCAGCGGCCGATGATCGCCGGCGTCGAGCGCTTCGTACGGCAGCTTCAGGGTGGTGTTGAAGCCGGAGCCGCGCCACATCGGCAGCACCACGTTCGCGAAGTGCCCGCGCAGCGCGGTCGCTGTCGTGGCGGTGGTGGTCGTGGCGAAGGGCGGGGTCGGGCTCGGCATAGGCGGATGGGGCGGGTGCGGCGTTTCGGCGTGGCGTTGAGGGCGGCGATGCAAGGCAGTGATTCAGGACAGCGATTCAAGGCAGCGGCTCGGGCGCGCCAATGTGCGGCTTAGCATAAAGCAAACGTCTCGCGCTGGCACGGACGTCGGCATGAGTCTGTGACATGCACGACGCATGCGCGATGCGGAGTTCGCGTGCGAGGTGGACCGCGAAAGGGGCATGAAGCCGCGCGATGAAGCATGAGCGAAGCGAGCGGCCCCGCGCTCATTTCAGATAAGGAGGAACAACCATGCTCGGCAATCTCGAACTGGTCTCCCGTCTCGTGTTGGCCGCGGCGCTCGGCAGCGTGATCGGCTTCGAGCGCGAGCGGCTTTCGTGGGCAGCGGGACTGCGCACGCATATGCTGGTCTGCGTCGGCTCGGCGCTCATCATGATCGTGTCCGCGTATGGCTTCGCCGAAGTGCTGCAGGGTGAACACGTCGTGCTCGATCCGTCGCGGATGGCCGCCCAGGTCGTGTCGGGCATCGGCTTTCTCGGCGCGGGCTCGATTCTGCTGCGCGGCGAGATCGTGCGCGGGCTGACCACCGCGGCGAGCCTATGGTCGGTCGCGGCGATCGGGCTCGCGGTCGGCGGCGGGCTGTACACGGCGTCGATTGCCGCGACGATCATCATTCTGATCATCCTCGCCGGTATCAAGCCGCTCGAGCGGCGCTTCATCACGGTCAAGCAGCGCCGCCAACTGACGATGATCGTCGAGCGCGGCGCGCTCACGTTTCACTCGCTGCACGACGAACTCGGCGCCGCCAGCCCGCGCGTCAAGCAGTTCGTGATGCAGCAGAGCGATGACGCGCCCGAGTGCGACGAGGTGATGATTACGCTGCACCGCGTGTCGAATGTGGAATACGACTCGATCTGCGCACGCTTGCGGCAACTGCACGGTGTGAGGCAGTTTCGCCAGGATGACGCGACGTCGTGACGCGGTGTTGTAATACGGCGTTGTGATTCGGCGTGATTTTCCGTGAGGCGTCGTGAGATGGGGGATGGGCGGAAGCGGCGCAAATCGTCGGCGAATGGCTTCGGCACGGGCGGAGCGCCGTGCGACAATGCGGGGTCTAAAAATTCCAATGGCAATGACGAGCGGTATCCGGCGCCCCGTTCCCGGCGACGACCGCTTTTTTCTCTATGGCAGATTCAGTAGCATCCCCGCAGTCCAAGCCCAGGCGCGCTGCTTCGAAGAAGCAGCGGCAGGGCGCCGTCTCCACCGAAACCGAAAACAAGCTGGCGCGCGCGGCGCGCTCGGCACAACGCCTCGCGCAACTGAGCGGCGCCGCGCGAGACGACAGCACGCTCGACCTGTTCCCCGACGATCCGACCCGCGCGCGGCTCGAAGCGATGAATATCGACATTCGCCAGGGCACGCTGCATGGCTTCGAGTTGCCCGACGTGGTGTTGCAGGCCGTCGGTGCGCTCGACGACAACGCATCGCCCGACAAGGCGGCGCGCCGCGCGCCGCGTGCGGCGAAGGCCGATGTGGCGGAGGCGGTCAATGCGCAGTTGAGCGGGTTCGATATCGAGCCGCAGCCGGGAGTAGCGGTTGTGCCGGCGGGTGAGGTAGCGGGCGGTGGGGTGGATGCGGTGGGGGCTGCGGAGGAGTCGAAGGCCTCGGGTGCTTCAGGCGAAGCGGCGCCGGAAGCCGATGCGACTGCCGGCAACTCAGCCGCCGCAGCCGCGCGCGAACAGTCCGCGCCGCTTGCCTCGACGATGGCGGCTACCGTCGCGCGCAGCGTGACCGCGCTGCGTCAGGCGACGGAAGCAGGAGCCGCGGCGGGTTCGGGCACCGCGCCGGCCGTGGGCGGCGGCAAGCCGTCGCAGCGTTTTGCCGCGACGTCCACGAAGGCCGCGGTGGCTTCGCGCGAGGCACCTGACAGTCACGCGGGCGCGAACACCACAAGTCAATCCGCTGTGGACGTTTCGGCTCAAGCGCGTGACGCATTCGTTGCTGCGGTCGATTCCACCGTTTTCACGGATCAGCGCGATGTGCAGCCGAACAAGCCTTCGGCTGCCGCGTCTACTGTCGCACCCGCACCCGCACCCGCACCCGCACCCGCACCCGCACCCGCACCCGCGTCGCTCGACACTCCCGCCGCCTTCGCCACACCGTGGCGCGACGCACATCGCGCCGAGCCGGAACTCGATCGCGCGCGGGCGACCGCCTTTGCCGATACCGTCGATGCGCTTTACGGCGTGATCGCCGATCAGCGCCGCGCCGCGACCGATCATTCGCGCCGTATGAAATGGATGCTGTCGATCGTGGTCGGCGCGCTGCTCGTGACGGTTGCGATCGGCGTTGCGCAAACGCTGCTGCTGATGCGCCTGACGCGCGAAACCACGGCGCAGCAGCAGCGCATCGAGCAGATGATGCAGAACCAGCAGGCGGCGATGGTCAGCCTGCTCGACGCGCATACGGCGGTGGCCGCGGCCACCGCCCCGTCAGCGCCAGCGCCAGCGGCCACGGCACCGGTTGCACCCCAGCAGGTCGCCGCGACGCAGACGGCTCATGGCCGGCACAGCGTCCGCCCGCCGCACGGCCACCGGGCGAAGGCACCCGCCCCGACGCACTGATGATTCTCGCCGCCGCGCCGTGCAAGGCGGGCGCGCCGGCGCTTCATGATGGCCCCATCGCCCGTGCCCGAGGCGGCTCCGAGGCGAAGTGCTCACCCGAAACTCACACCGCGGCGCCGCTTGTCCAGGCGGCGACTCGTTCCCTTGCCCGCCGCGCGCCCGCAACCTTCCAGCGGTCACCTGTTTAACCGCAAACACGCCCCAAACCGCCCAAACGTTAAATCGGGGACGTTGTCCTGATGCAACGCATCATGACCGAAACAGGCCGTGACATCGCGCCACACCGAAAAAATGCTGCGTTGCACTAGCTTTTTATTGGGGAAAACCCTATAGTTGCGCATAAGGGAAAACCCTAGAAACGCAGTCACTAACCGGGAGTCGCCATGAGCTTCATCTTTGCACTGTTCCAAAAGGTCAGCGACCTCTTTGCGTCGCCCCATCTGCCGCTGGATGCGGACTACTCGTACGAAGCGCGCAGCCGCGAAGCGGACCGTGTGCGCCGCACGCAAGCTACGCTGTTCGGCATCAAGCTGACCGACTAAAAGCTGCCTCACCGTCTCAGGCGCAAACATAACGTGCCGGGGCGCGCACTTCGGGTGCGCATCTCAATGAAGCCACTGTTCGCATCAGCGAATCGTGGCTTTTTGTTTTTGAGCCGCCATGCCGTGCGGGCGACGTTGCGGGCGCTCTCGTCCTTACGAAATATTTCTCCGGCGAAATGAATGTAACGGCCGCTCACACCGATTCGCCGGGCCGCGTCGAGGAATCGGGCTGTAAGCCTTGGTGAACGGGGCTCGAAAGCGAAAATCGCCCTGAGTCATCCGTCCCTATCTAAGAAATGCGCGCTTACAAGTGCTCACGTCTTCATGCGCCGCGGGCCGCTAAAGTGCCTCTCAAGCGTACGGCGTCTGGTTCGAACCCAATCGATCCCGAACGGGCAAGCCGAACAGCACGGACGCTGGCTTGAATAAAACTTTGACGGGAGGTCATCATGAAAACTTTCAGCAAGGCATCGCGCTCGGTTATCGCAACGCTGCTCGCCGGTGGCGCACTGCTCGCAGCCGGCAGCGCATTCGCCCAGGATCACATGTACATCCAGAACGGCCCGGCGCCGGTCGTCTACGGCCAGCCGCACATGGTGCCGGTGGGCGTGTCGATCAACATCGGCTGGCATGGCGACCGCTATTGGGACGGCCATCGCTACTGGGCGCACGACGACTGGATGCGCCATCATCCGCACGACTACGATCCGCATCACCGCGACGATCATCGTCCGCCGCCCCCGCGCCACTATTAATGCAGGCATGACGGCGCCGCCTCTCGCGGCGTGAGTCCACGAAGCCGGCCTTTCCCTCGCGGGAAGGCCGGCTTCGGCGCATCTGGGCGTGCGTTTTGCGCATGCTGCGCTATGCTTCGGAGCTTTCATCGACGGCAGCAGGAGCGCATGTGGACAACGCAACGCAGAACGCAACGATAGGCGTGGTGGGCACGGGCCTGATGGGCGTCGGCATCGCGACGCAGAGCGCATTGCATGGATACCGGACAATCGTGCACGACGTCGACCCGGCGCGTCTCGCGAGCGTCGCGCCGAAAGCGGAAGCGGTGCTCGACGAATTGATCGATGCGGGCCGCATCGTCCATGCGGACAAACAGGCGGCGCTCGCGCGCATCGAAACGCACGCGCAACTCGATGCGATGGCGTCGGCGCAATTCGTGATCGAGGCGATTCCCGAGGTGCTCGAACTGAAGCATCGCCTTTATGCGACGCTGACCGATCTGCTTGCCGCGGACGCGATTCTCGCGAGCAACACGAGCGGCTTCCCGCCCGATCGGCTCGCCACGCCGCTGCGCGCGAAGGAACGCTTCGTGATCGCGCATTTCTGGAACCCGCCGCACATGATTCCGCTCGTCGAGGTCGTGCCCGGCAGCGCGACCGCGCCCGAAGTCACGCAGCGGACCGCCGAACTGATGAGCGCGATCGGCATGGAGCCGGTCGTGCTCGCGAAGGCGATTCCGGGTTTCGTCGGCAACCGGCTGCAGTTCGCGGTGCTGCGCGAGGCGCTGAACATCGTCCGGTCGGGGGCGGCGACGCCCGAGGTGGTCGACCGCGTGATGAAGGCGTCGCTCGGACGCCGCTGGGGGATCGTCGGTCCGTTCGAGAGCGCGGACATGGGCGGGCTCGACACTTTCGTCGACATTGCCTCGCATCTGATGCCGCAACTCGCGAAGGACGAGGACGTGATCGATCTGCTGCGCGCGCAGGTCGATGCGGGGCGGGTCGGCGTGCGCAGCGGCGCGGG
Source organism: Paraburkholderia sp. Ac-20336 (assembly GCF_017105025.1). Lineage (NCBI taxonomy): Bacteria > Pseudomonadati > Pseudomonadota > Betaproteobacteria > Burkholderiales > Burkholderiaceae > Paraburkholderia > Paraburkholderia sp. Ac-20336. Next base: position 16,983 of record NZ_JAAGPS010000021.1, read on the forward strand.
CTTTCACGAGTGGGACGAAGCGCGGCTTGCGCGCGTCAGGGAAGGGCGTAAGCGCGTGATCGGCCGCGGCTAGTGCAATATTCACGCTAAGTAAGTTTTTTTCAGGCAACTTGTCACACACCAACCCAACGCTACGTCATGTCTCATTACTTTTACGATCCCGCCGCCGGCCACGGTTTGCCTCACGATCCGATCAAGGCCATCGTCGCGCCACGGCTGATCGGCTGGATTTCGTCGCGCGATAGCGAAGGCACGCTCAACCTCGCGCCATACAGCTTCTTCGGCCTGTTCGCCGCACCGCCGGCGATCATCGGTTTTTGCAGCGAAGGCCGCAAGGACAGCATGGCCAATATCGAAGCCACCGGCGAATTCGTGTGGAATCTCGCCACGCGGCCGCTCGCCGAGCAGATGAACCGTTCGTCGGCGCCGGTTGCGTCGCACGTCGACGAGTTTCAGCTGGCCGGGCTCACGCCCGCGCCGGGCCGCAACGTCGCGGTGCCGCACGTCGGCGAGTCGCCGGCCGCGCTCGAATGCAAGCTGCTGCAGATCATGGAGCTGCACGACCTCGACGGCAAACCGGTGGGGAACTACCTGGCGCTCGGCCAGGTGGTCGGCGTGCATATCGACGAGCAGTATCTGAAGGACGGCCTGTTCGACACGCATGCCGCGCAGCCGATCATGCGTGCCGGTTATCGCGCGGACTACGCCGAGATCGGCGCGATGTTCCAGATGTTCCGGCCGACCGCGTAGGCGGTTCGCTTTGTGCCATGCGTGCGGCGGCAACCGCGCTTTCGTGACGGCGTTGACGCCTGAAACGTTGTTGCCCTGTTCGCCGCCGGCATATTGGGCTGAGCGCGGGCCGAGCGGCACACATCCGGCGAACGGCATGCCCGGGCGGGTGCGATGCTCAGCGCACCCGCCCGCTCCGATGGTTCGCCGCTCCGCGCCACGTGCGCAGCAACAGCGCATTGGTGACGACGCTCACACTCGAAAACGCCATCGCCGCGCCCGCGAGCATCGGGTTCAGCAGACCGAGCGCGGCGAGCGGAATGCCGATCAGGTTGTAGACGAACGCCCAGAACAGGTTCTGCTGGATCTTGCGCCAGGTCTTGCGCGAGATGTCGATCGCATCGGCGACGAGCGCCGGGTCGCCGCGCATCAGCGTGACGCCGGCCGCGTGCATCGCGACGTCGGTGCCGGTCGCCATCGCCATGCCGATGTCGGCGGCGGCGAGCGCGGGCGCGTCGTTGATGCCGTCGCCCGCCATCGCCACGATGCCGGCGTCGCGCATCTTCAGGTCGCGGATCACACGGGCCTTGTCGTCGGGCAGGACTTCGGCGTGGCATTCGCCGATGCCGAGCGCCTGCGCGACACTCGCCGCGCTGCCGCGATTGTCGCCGGTGACGAGCACGCTGCGGATGCCCATGCGTTCGAGCCGCTCGACGGCCGCGCGCGCCGACGGTTTGACGGTGTCGCCGAACGCGATCAGCGCGAGCGCTCGCGGTGCTTGCGGCGCGCGTGCCATCAGCCACGAGACCGTGTTGCCGGCGGCTTCGAGCTCGCGGGCGCGCGCGCCGAGCGCGGGCGGCGGCGCGATGCCGAGTTCGTCGAGCCAGCGCGTGCTGCCGAGCGCGAACGTGTGGCCGTCGAGGTCGGCTTCGACGCCGCGGCCCGCGATGGCGCGTGCCGCGGTGGCGTGAAACGCTGCCGTCGTGGCGGGTTTGTCGATCGTGCTGGCGACATGATCGGCGTGCGAGCTTGCCGAAGAACCAGTGGATGAATTCGCGGCCAAATTCGCCGCAGCAGCGTTCGACTCAGCACTTGCCGCAGCGACCAGCGAATCAGTCGGCTCGGCGCCGGCGCTGCCGATAGCCGCCTGTGCTCTTTCCGCCTCATACGCCGCGACGACCGCCCGCGCCAACGGATGATCGCTATGCCGCTGCACCGCCGCGGCGAGTGCGAGCGCTTCGTTGCGGCGCATGCCGTCGACTGGCTCGAACGCCGTCATCGACGGCTGGCCGAGCGTCAGCGTGCCGGTTTTGTCGAACGCGACGACCGTGACGCGATGCGCGATTTCGAGCGCTTCCGCGTCCTTGATCAGCACGCCGTGACGCGCGGCGACGCCGGTGCCGGCCATGATCGCGGCAGGCGTCGCGAGTCCGAGCGCGCACGGGCAGGCGATCACGAGCACGGCGACCGCGTTGAGCAGCGCGGTTTCGCCGCCCGCCCCGGCGATCAGCCAGCCGATCAGCGTCAACGCGGCGATCGCGAGAATCGCCGGCACGAAGATTTCGCTGACGCGGTCGACGAGCCGCTGGATCGGCGCCTTCTCGGCCTGCGCGCTTTCGACGAGGCGGATGATGCGCGCGAGCGTCGTCTCCGCACCGATCGCGGTGGTCGTCACCACGAGCGCGCCTTCGCCGTTGATCGAGCCGGCCGTGACCGCGTCGCCGGTCTGTTTCGGCACCGGCAGGCTCTCGCCCGTAATCAGCGATTCGTCGATATGCGTGCGGCCTTCGAGCACCGTGCCGTCGACCGGCATGCGTTCGCCGGGCCGCACGATCACGACTGCGCCGACGCGTACCTGCGCGAGCGGCACGTCGCGCTCGTCGCCATTGACGCGGATGCGCGCGCGCTCGGGGCGCAGCGCGTTGAGCGCGCGGATCGCGTCGGTGGTCTGACGCTTCGCGCGCGCCTCGAGCCATTTGCCGAAGCGTACGAGCGTAATCACGACCGCCGACGCCTCGAAGTAGAGATGCATCGTGTCGCCGCGATGCATCGCGAGTTCGTAGACGCTGATGCCGTATGCCGCCGAAGTGCCGAGCGCGACGAGCAGATCCATGTTGCCCGCACGGGCGCGCACGGCGCGATAGGCCGCGCGATAGAAGCGCGCGCCGAACGCGAACTGCACGATCGACGCGAGCACGAATTGCAGCCACGGCGGCAGCATCGCGTGGATGCCGAACCATTCGCCGAACATCGGCGCGACGAGCGGCAGCGTCAGGATGGCCGCGGCGAGTACGGTGGCGAGTTCGCGGCGGGCTTCGATCTGTTTGCGGGTGGCGGTGTCGCGTGCGGCTGCTTGCACGCCGGTAGTGAGCGAGGCGATGGGCCTGGGAGCGGGAATGGCCGGCGAGACGATCGGTGTCGCTTCGTAGCCGGCTTTTTTCACGGCGGCGATGAGCGCCTCGGTATCGGCCGATGACGCGCCCGCTGAATGAACGGTCGCGGTTTCGGTCGCGAGATTGACCGTCGCACGCTCGACGCCGGGCACTTTCGCCAGTGCCTTTTCGACACGCATCGCGCATGACGCGCAGGTCATTCCGCCGATCGACAGTTCGGTGACTGGCGGCGTTGCAGTTGCTGTTGCAGCTGCTGCTGTGGTTGCTTCGGCTGGCGTGGTTGCGATATCGGCATCCACATCGAGCGTGACGTCATAGCCGGCTTTGCGCACGGCGGCGGCAAGCTGCTCGGGTTCGATTGCGACAGTGCTTTCCACGCGAGCACGCTCCGTCGCGAGATTGACCGATGCGCGCACGACACCCGGCATTTTCGCCAGTACTTTTTCGACGCGCGCCGAGCACGACGCACACGTCATGCCGCCGACATCGAATTCGACGACGCGCGTGGCGCAAGAAGAGGAAGAGGCGGCAGCGGGGCGCTGCTCGTTGGCAAGTGCGGTCATGGCAGGCAAGGTTCGTGGCGGCATCGGGCCGCATCGTGAATCCAGTATCGACCTTCCCATGCCAGGAAGGTCAAGCACGGATTATGCGGCGGCCGCGCCGCGCATGCCGGCAACGCGACATGGCCTGTAGCACGGCTTGCACGCGGAAGCGCGAAGCATGACGGAAAGTCGTACCGAACGCGTCCGCTCAAAACGGCGGCGGTGCATCTAGCATGGCCTGTCCTACCGCCTTCTGCTGCTCGCCGTCGCGCGCGAGCAGCGTTTGCGCCGCGCCGCGCCGGTCTTCGGCCGCCTTGTTTTGCCCGAGCTTCCATTTGCCGACGAGCCGCGTCACCTCGATCTCGATGCCGACAATCGCGCCGAGCATCTGCGCGATGAAGTCGGCGGGCGCGTCGCCCATTTTCCACGGCACCGGCTCGCCGGCTTCCATCTTGCGCGTGAGCCGCGCGACGAGGCCGCGCACGAATGCTTCATCGTCATGCACCACAATCCTGCCATGTGCATGCACGATCATGTAGTTGTAGGTCGGCACCTGCCTGTGCGTTTCGTGCTTGCTCGGATACCACGTCGGCGAAATGTAGGCGGCCGGTCCCTGGAAGATCACGAGCGCGTCGGGATGGGTGGCCGCTTCCTGCCACACCGGGTTCGCGCGTGCGACATGAGCGCGCAGTATGCAGCGCGACGCATCCTGCACGCCGGCGGCGTTGCCGCTGTCACTGCGGTGGCCGCTATTGCTGCCGCCGTCGCCGGGAATCAGTTGTGCCTCGAACGGCAGATGATTCGCATCGAGTCCATGCGGGCCGTTCGTGATCAGCGCGCCGAACGGCTGCTCGGCAATCAGGCGATGAAGAACCTCTGGGCGGTTCTCTTCGAAATGGGCGGGCATATACATTGAAGCGCTCCGGATGCGAACGGCGAAGGCGTGTCGGCGAATCGAAATTGAAGGCGAAACCGAATCGAAAACTATGGCGTGTGCAGGCGCGAGCCGCCAACGTGGCGACCGCAAAAATGCCATTTGTGCCGTTTATATGAACTGTACGCGGCAGCAAGCGCAATTCCCTGCTTTCTGCTTGCCTGGTTAGCAAGGATACGATACAACGCGATGTTGTCGGGGTCGCAATCCGCGGACTGGCTGCGCAGGCCTTCGGGGGACCGCGCATGTTCCTTGCGCTGCACACCGGCATCTCCCATAGGACTGCACGTTCCGCACTCTGAAAGAATGATAAAAAATCGCCAAGCACTGTTTTCGCCTCAACGGACCTGCGCATCGCTCGCCGGCCTCGCATTTCTGGCCGGCTGCGCGTCGGCCCCATCCGTGACGCATCCGAGTACCGGCTGGATCAAGGATGAAGTCGCCGATTCCTACGTATTCGGTTATCCGCTCGTGCTGATGAGCGCCGCGCGCGACGCGGCGGTCGGCACTGATCCGGGCGAGGCGCCGTTCAACACGTTGCGGCATGCCCAGGCACTGCCGCCGGTCGGCGCGGCCAATCCGCCGCAGCCGAGCCTCGATACGCTCGATTCGACCGGCTGGCTCGATGTCGCCGACGAGCCGGTGATCCTCTCGTTGCCCGATTCGCATGGCCGCTACATGGACGCGCGCGTGCTCGACATGTGGACCAATGTCGTGTGGTCCACGGGACCGCAGTTCGTCGCGGGCACGGCCGGCGCGAAAGGCATCCACGCGCAGACGCTCGCATTCGTCACGCCGGGTTGGCAGGGCGAACTGCCGAAGGGCGCGAAGCGCATCGAGGTGCCGACCCGCAATGCATGGGTGAGCGTGCGCATCCAGTCGAACGGCACGCGCGATCTGAAGGCGGTGCGCAAGCTGCAACACGCGATCCGTCTCGCGCCGCTGAGTGTCTATGGCGACGACGAGCGCGTGGCGCCGGTCGCGCTGTCGCGCGGCAACGGCGGCGCCTCGGGCGCCAACGGCACGCCGGCGCAGCAGGTAGCCGCGCTCGACGCGAACGGTTTTTTCAGCCGTCTCGCGGATGCGCTGCCGGACAATCCGCCCACGCCGGCCGATCCGCACGCGCTGAAGTTTCTCGCGGACCTCGGCGTGACGCCGGGCGATCCGGTGCAGTTGCCGAAAGCGTCGGACGCGGTTGCGGCCGGTCTTGCCGATGGCCGCGATCGGGTTGCCGCAGCGCCGTCCAATCTGCTCAGCGCGAACGGCTGGAACTGGTTCGGCGATGGCGTCGGCAACTACGGCCCCGACTATGCGTTGCGCGCATACGCGGCGAGCACGCAGCCGGGCATCGGTACCCGGGACGACGAAGTACGCGCGGTCGTCACGCAGGACAGCGACGGCAACTCGCTGAACGGCGCGAATCGCTATGTGCTGCACTTCGCGGCGAACCAGTTGCCGCCGGTGCGCGGCTTCTGGTCGATCACCGCCTACACGAAGGATGGCGCGTTGAGCGACGGCGCGCCGGCACGGCTTGCGGTGGGCGATCGCAACGGTGCGCGCCGCAATCGCGATGGTTCGCTCGACGTGGTCGTGTCGTCGACGCGCAGCAGGACCGGCAACTGGCTGCCGGCGCCGCGCGCCGATATGCAGCTCGTGTTGCGTCTCTATGCGCCGAAGCCGCAGGCTACCGACGGCAGCTGGCAGCCACCGCCGGTCGTGCGGCGATGAGGGCTGCGGCAACGACGCATGCAGGACCTCTTCGATAGGCAGCAACGGCAGCCACGGCATTAACGCATTTCAATGCAGCATCGATAAAAATCAGAAAGCGGCCAACCCAAAAAGCCTCGATGAAGCGCGTCATCAACATGACAGCGGCGCGCCGGGAGGCATCGATCGATGTCTCCCGCCGTCTGTCCGCAGCGCACTGCACAACGGACAGACGGCCCCGGACAGTCATCGATCGGCGGCGCGAATCTTCAAACCGTCTCTGACAATACTGTCTTACAACTGATTCACGACTTATACTGCCGCTTGCGGGATTTCTGTTTTTCGCGGCGGGCTTGCCGCCGCATTCATCCAGAGCGAGCATGGCAAGCCTCAATAAAGCATCGTTAGCCTCCTCCATGCAGACCGTGCGCAAAGTCGCACAGTCGCGTCGTACGCGTCGTGTTCTCATAGGTCTGCTGATCTTTCTCGTCGTATTCGGCCTGCTGGGCTTTTTCGCGGCGCCGCCGCTGATTCGCCATATCGCGAGCCAGCAGTTGAGCAAGCAGCTCGACCGGCCCGCCACGATCGGCCGCATCGCGCTCAATCCGTACACGCTGCGCTTCGAAGCCGATAACGTGCATATCGGCGAGCGCGGCGGCGCGGGCGAATTCGTCGATATTTCGCGGCTCATCGTGAAGCCGTCGTGGAGTTCGCTGTTTCGCGCCGCACCGATCGTCGATGAAGTCCAGGTCGATTCACCGCGTTTTCATATCGTGCGCTACGATGCGCAGCGCTTCAATTTCAGCGATCTGATCGAGAAATTCGCGAGCCAGCCCGCGAAACCCGACAGCAAGCCGACGCTGTTCTCCGTTTCCAATATTCGCGTCGAAAACGGCCAGATCACGTTCGACGACCGGCTGCTCGGCACGAAGCACGTGATCGATCAATGGAAGCTCGGCATTCCGTTCATCGCGACGCTGCCCTCGAAAACCAACATCTTCGTCGAGCCGCTGCTGCGCGCGCGCATCGACGGCGACAGCCAGCTCGCAATCGACGGCAAGACCAAGCCGTTTGCAGAGTCGCGCGAATCGGAAGTGTCGCTGCGCTTCGACGATCTCGATGTGCCGAAATTGATCTCCTATGCGCCGAGCAAATTGCCGGTGATCGTGCAGTCGGGCAAGCTCTCGACCGATCTCAAGCTCAACTTCGCGATGTCGAACGAGACGCCTTCGCTGCGCGTCGCGGGCACCGTCGATCTGAACGACGTCGACGTGCGGGATCAGGGCAAGGCGCCGTTTTTCGCGGCGCATGCCGTACACGTGGCGGCTGCGTCGCTCGAACCGCTGAAGAGCGTCTATCACTTCGACGAGATCCGCATCGATGCGCCGAACGCGAACCTCGCGCGCGACAAGGACGGTGTGCTCAGCGTCGAGCGCATGTTCGCGCCGGCGCCCGAACAGAACGCGACGGCCACGGCGGCGGCCAGCGCGGCGTCCCCGGCTTCGGGCGCCAAGGCCGCAGCCGACACCCAAACCGCGGCCGCTGAAAAAGCCGCGCCACCGCTCGATCTGTCGATCAAGCACTTCGCGCTCAACGACGGCACGGTCAACGTTCACGACGAAGCGGTGCCGCGCCCGGTCGATGCCGGTTTGCAGAATCTCGCGGTCACGCTGAACGATTTTTCGACGCTCGCATCGGCGCCTGCTCACTACACGCTGAACACCGTCTTCAAGGATGGCGGCACGCTCGCCGGCGAGGGCACGCTCGGCCTCGCGGCGAAAACGGCCAGCGCGAAGCTCGATCTGAAGTCGCTGAAGCTGCCGCCGATACAGCCGTATCTGGACTCCGCAACCTCGGCGCAGGTGCTCGACGGCGCGCTTTCGGTGACGACGAATATCGACACGAACTGGTCGAAGTCGCCGATGGCGCTGACAGTCGCCGATACGCAGGTGGACATGCAGTCGCTCAAGCTCGCGGCGCGCGACGGCAAGGCGCCGCTGATCTCGCTTGCGCAGGGCAATGTAGCCGTCAAGCAGGTGGATGTGGCGGCGCGCACGGCCGACGTGACGAGCGTCGACGCGACCGGCCTCGCGATCGACGCGCAGCGCCTGAAAGACGGCAGTATCAACCTCGCATCGCTCGCCAGTCCGCATGCAGCGGCGCAGCCGCGCACCGCGGTGCACGCGGAGAAGAAGCCGCAGGCCGAAGAAGGTCCAGCGTGGCACTACAAGATCGGCGAATTGACGCTGAAGGACGCGACCGCCAATTTCACCGACAACACCACGCCGCAGCCGGTCAAGCTCAGCATCGCGCCGCTGCAACTGAAGGTGCAGCAGATCAGCGACGACCTGAGCCACCCGCTGCCGGTCGATCTGCAAGCCACGCTGAACAGGAAGGGCACGCTCGGCGTGAAGGGCGACGTTACCGCGACGCCGCTGAAGCTCGCCGTCAAGGTGAACGCGAACCGGCTCGACGCGGCGGCGTTCGAGCCGTACTTCGGCAGCAAGCTCAACGCGGTGATCGCGAGCGCGCTGCTCAACGCAAACGGCGAACTCGCCGTTACCAATGCGAAGGCGCTGAAAGCGAACTATCGCGGCGACGTCGCGCTCGTCGACGTGCGCATGCTCGACAAGGCCACCTCGGACCCGTTCGCGGGCTGGGGCTCGCTTGCGCTGTCAAACCTGAAGGCCGATTACGACGAACACGGCACCACGGTCGACGCGGGCCGCGTCACGTTCTCGAAGTTCTACGGGCGCGTGCTGCTCGATGCGCAAGGCAAGCTCAACCTGAACGACGTGGTCGCGCATGAAAGCGGTCAGGCGCAGTCGCTCACGCGCGACAAGAGCGGCGCCGATCACGTGGAACTGACGCCGGCGGCGGCGTCGGAAGCAGTAGCTGCGTCTGCGCCGGTCGTGGCCTCGGCGGCCTCGGCGACGCCCGCGACCGTCACGGCCGCCACGCCGCCGCAAAATCCTGTCAAGCTGCACTTCGGGCAACTGGTGCTGCAGCAGGGCCGCGTCACCTACACCGACAACTTCATCCGGCCGAACTACACGGCGAACCTCGTCGACATTCAGGGCACGGTCGGCGCGTTCGGCACGCAATCGACGACCCCCGCGCCGGTCGACGTCGCCGCGAAGCTCGCGGCCAACGGCCCGCTGACGATCCGCGGCAGCGTCAATCCGCTGATCGACAAGCCGGCGCTCGATCTGACCGCGACCGCGCACGACATCGAGCTGACCAACCTCACGCCGTATTCGGCGAAATACGCCGGCTATCCGATCACGAAGGGCAAGCTCAACGTCGATCTGCACTACAAGCTCGACAACGATCAACTGAGCGCGAACAACCACCTGTTCATCGATCAGCTCACGTTCGGCGATCACGTCGACAACGACACGGCCACCAAGCTGCCGGTGCGTTTCGCGATCTCGCTGCTGAAAAATTCGCACGGTGAGATCGACGTGAACCTGCCGGTGTCGGGCTCGCTGTCGAACCCCGAGTTCAGCATCGGCGGCCTGATCTGGCATGCGGTGCTCAATCTGCTGGAGAAAGCGGTGACCGCGCCGTTCTCGCTGATTGCCAACGCGTTCGGCGGCAACGGCGAGGAGCTCGGCTACGTCGAGTTCGACGCGGGCTCGGCCACGCTCACCGACGCCGACAAGCAGAAGCTCGACACGATCGTGAAGGCGCTCTCGGACAAGCCGTCGATCCGCATGGACCTGATCGGCCGCGTCGATCCGAAGGTCGACGAACCGGCGCTGCGCACGCAGTACGTCGACCGGCTCGTCAAGCAGCAGAAGATCAAGGACGTGGTGGGCAACGGCGAGAGCGTCGATCTGTCGACGGTCACCGTCGATCAGCAGGATTACGACAAATATCTGGCGAAGGCGTACAAGTCGGGAGATTTCAAGAAGCCGCGCAATTTCATCGGCATGACGAAGACGCTGCCCGAGGGCGACATGAAGGGTGCGCTTGCCGCCAATGCGCCGATCGACGACGCGAGCCTGCGTCAGCTTGCGCAGCAGCGCGCGCAAAGCGTGCAGCAGTATCTGGATGGCAAGATCGACAGCAGCCGTCTGTTCATCGTCGCGCCGAAGCTCAACGCCGACGGTATCAAGGACAAAGGCGCGACCACGCGCGTGGACTTTGGCCTGAAGTGAGAGCGGCGCGCGCGTGCCGGCCGCCGGGCCGTGCGCGCCGCGACGCGTGCCGCTTGCGTGGCGCATGTCCGTCATGCCGCGTACAGATCACGCGGCGTGACGGCGCTTTCACTATCCCTTCACCCCATCGCGAGCCGTTCGCGCTCGCCACGATCCCATCGTGTTCCCGGCGTATCCGCCGCCCACACAGAACGCTCGCGTAGTAAGCGGCCGCTGAACGCCGGCTGCCGGATTGCGCCGTAAAAGTTGTCAGTGAAAGTAAGTACTAGAAAATGCCGCGCATCCAATAGACTATGCTAACTATTGATGCGACTAGCCCAAGTTTCTTACAAGATGATGAACAACTTCGATTCGTCCATCGAAACATATCTGTCCAACGTACATTTCGGCCATTTCGCGACCCAATCCATACAAGCCATCGCCGACCTGTACACCTTCAAGGGCCTCGTACTCGTTCCCGTGCTGTGGTGGATGTGGTTTCAGCAGGACGGGCGGCGCGAATGGCGGCGGGAAATGGCGCTCGCGACGTTTCTGAGCGGCATCGTGGCGCTCTTCGTCGGAAGATTGCTGACGCACTGGCTGCCGTTCAGAGTGCGTCCCGTCTATAGCGACGAACTGCATCTGCACTTTACGCGCGGCGCGACCAGGGACGCACTGCTGACAAGCTGGAGCTCCTTTCCGAGCGATCACGCGATGCTCTGGATGGCGGTCGCCACCGGCATCTTCCTCGTGTGGCGGGGCATCGGTGTACTGGCGATTCTCTATACCGCGGTGTTCATTTGCCTGCCGCGCGCCTATCTCGGCTTTCACTACCCAACCGATCTGCTGGTGGGCGCGGCCATCGGCGTCGTGATTACCCTGGTCATGACGCGAGATGCGATTCGCGTGCGCTACGCGACTCCGGTGCTGCGATGGATCGAACGCTATCCTGGACCCTCGGCGATGCTGGCTTTTATTCTGTGCCTCGAACTCGTCACGCAGTTCGACGAACTGCGCAAGCTGGCGAGCGGTGTGTTCAAGCATCTGTGAAGTACAAGGCGGGCGCGAGGAGGGTGCCGGCCCGTTATGGGCCGGTCTAATGGGTTTGTCTTCGCTCTCCTCGGGCGCGCACCTTCCGCATGCATTCGTCGACGCGGCCGCTCAGGTTTGACTCGCGGCGATTGCCATGACGATTCGCTGCCTCGACGCAAATCCCTGTTCGGACCGTTGCCTGACGAGTTCCACGATCGCTTGCGGTGCGACGTCCGGGTCTCCCGCCTCGAACGGCGGCGCCGGAGCATATTCGAGTCCGAGCTGAATCGCCTGCGCTTCCTCGGCCCCCGCCAATTCCGCCGCCACCGTCAGCCCGAAATCGATGCCCGCGGTCACGCCGCCGCCCGTAATGAGGTTGCCGTCACGGACAACCCGTTCGCGCGTCGGAATGGCGCCGAGCGGTTCGAGCAGCGAGTGGAAGGCCCAGTGAGTCGTGGCGCGCCGTCCGCGAAGCAAGCCCGCAGCGCCAAGCAATAGCGCGCCGGTACAGACGGACGTGACATAACGGGCGCCGGCGGCCTGCTTGCGAACGAACTCGATCGTCTGAGCGTCCTGTAGCAGATCCGTCACGCCGCTTCCACCGGGAATGCAGATCACGTCGAGTGGCGGGCAGTCCTGATACGTGGCGGTGGGCGTCAGGAGCAGCCCGCTGCTGGATGCCACGGGTTCGCGGGTTTTCCAGATCAATCGGGTCGTTGCGCCGGGCAGCGATGCGAGTACGTCGTGGGGACCGGTCAGGTCGAGTTGCTGTATTTGCGGAAATACCAGAAATCCGATCTGGAGTGTCATGAGGATACCTTGTCAAATGTAGAAACGATTTTTCGATGGGTGTTTCGAGGTGGACGAATCGATTCTATGCAGGTAGCCTTTGGCAAGATTGCCATTTACCCCTCAGTTTCTGCCACGCTCTGTTTTTGCCACGTCATGCCAGCCGAAGCGCGATCTATCCTGATGCTTGCTTTTCCGGACGTCCAACTGCTCGACGTCAGCGGGCCATTGCAGGTTTTTGCTTCCGCCAACGAGCTGGCCGTGCAGCGTGGGCTCGCGGAACCCTATGCACCCCGGCTCGTTGCCGCCGAGGCCGGGCTCGTGACGTCGTCCTCGGGCGTGGCCTTGCTGGCGCGTTCCATCGGTTCCGTGAGAGGGCCTATCGATACGCTTATCGTTCCGGGCGGGCGCGGCGTTTCCGCGGCATCGGCGGATGCGCGCCTGACGCGTTGGACACGGCGGCAAGCCGGCCGGGCGCAACGCATCGCTTCCGTGTGTTCGGGGGCGTTCCTGCTGGCCGAGGCCGGCTTGCTGGATGGGCGGCGCGTGGTCACGCACTGGGCCCGCTGCGACGAACTCGCGAACCGCTATCCGAAGCTGTGCGTGGAAACCGATCCGATCTTCGTGCGCGACGGCGCTATCTGGACATCCGCCGGCGTGACCGCGGGAATCGATCTCGCTCTTGCGCTCGTGGAAGAAGACCTCGGCCGTTCAGTCGCACTGGACGTTGCCCGCGAGCTCGTCGTCTTCGTGAAGCGGCCGGGCGGCCAGTCGCAGTTCAGCGCCATGCTGTCGATGCAAAAGGCGGATGACCGGTTCGGCGAACTGCATGCGTGGATGACGGCGCACCTTGCGTCCGATCTTTCCGTTCCCACGCTGGCCCGACGGCTCCACATGAGCGAACGCAGCTTCATGCGTCACTACAAGGCGGAAACGGGCCGCACGCCGGCGCGCGCGGTTGAGCAACTTCGGGTCGAAGCGGCACAGCGACTACTCGGCGAGACCTCGTGGCCGGTCAAACGCATTGCAACCCGTTGCGGGTTCGGTAGTGAGGAAAGCATGCGGCGCAGTTTCGTCCGTTTGTTGAGAGTTGCTCCGCAGGTGTATAGGGAGCGGTTTTCGTTTTCCTGAACAATGGAATCGTGGAGCGGGGCAACCCTCACGACAACCCCCCCTGCCGCTCCCCAACCCTACTTGCGCGAAAAAACCGGCTGCCGTTTCTCCTTGAACGCGGCACGCCCTTCGCGCGCGTCGTCGGTGGCAAAGCAGATGGTTTGCAGATCGCGTTCATACTGGATCGCGTTTTCCAGCGGCATGTTGAATGCCGCGTGCAGATTCGACTTGGCGGTTTCCGCCGCGATCGGCGCGCGTTGCGCAATGGTCCGGGCGACGTCCTGCGCTCGCGGCAAGACCTGCTCCGCGCTCTCGACAACCTCGCTGATCAGCCCCCACTGGAGTGCGCGCTCGGCGTCGATAGGGTCGCCAGTCATAAGCATCAGCGCGGCATTCGAGGCTCCGATCGAGTTGGCCAGGAAGGCCGCCATGCCGCCGCCGCCGATCCAGCCCAGCTTGATCTCCGGTGCGGCGAATTGCGCATTGGCCGACGCGATGCGGATATCGCAGCTCAATGACGTTTCCAGGCCGCCGCCGAACGCGTATCCGTTGATTGCGGCGATCGACGGCTTCAGCAGGCCGCGCACCGCGTCGCAATAGTCCGGGCGATTGCGGAAATTCCACGGCGTCGTGTAGTCGTCGAGCGTGCCGATGTCGGAGCCCGCGCAGAACGACTTCGGTCCCGCGCCCGTCAGAACGACGGCGCGAATCGCGTCGTCCTCGTTGCAGCGCTTCATGTATTCGACGACCTGTGCGGCCATCATCGGCGTCATCGCATTCAGTTTGGTCGGGCGATTCAAGGTGACCGTCGCAACGAAGTCGCTCACTTCGAACGACACGGAACCTTCAACATGCTCACTCATTTTCGCTTCCTGGTAGTTGCCTGATAGTTTCCTGGTCATTGCCTGGTCATGGCCAGGTATTCAGACGGGTTTGAAGCATTGCCGGTACGACGACTGAAGCCCGTTCAGCAGATCGGCATCGCCGGCGCCGCGCGCGAGCGCGTCTCTGACCATGGCCGAGGCTTGGGTCTGGAACGCGATGTAGCCGTCGAAGCGCGGTCGCACCCACGACTGTTCGAGCGTTCGCGAAGTCCGCTCGAAGAAGCCGTGCGTCAGTTCGTTCACGCGGCCGTCATGCCACGCGGCCCGGTGGCTCGGCTGCCCGGCATGCTGTGGAATGAACTCGCGTTGCGCCGGTTCGGAAAGCAGCCAGCGCAGATGCGCGAGGAGCGCCGGCGTCGCCTCGCAGCGTGTGCTGAGCGCGATGCCCGTGCCGCCGATGACCGAGGTGGCCTCCGACGGCGCGCCGGAGAACGTCGGCACATCGGCGAAACGGACCGCGCGCGAGGTCGTCGCGCCGCGCGAGTAGTTGACGTAGCCGAAGATCAGCGGACACAGCGCGAGACGATCCGTCGAGCTCATCAGGTCGAGCATCCGGATCGGGTTGAGCGCGATCGTCTCTGGGGCGGTTCGGCGATACAGCGCCCTGAGCACGTCCAGTACCTTGCGGCCCGTCGGCTCCGAGACGAAAACCCCCGGTTCCAGCGAGCCGATCGGCTCGCCGAGCGTCGCCGCGATCGACATGAACGTCAGGATCGCGTGCGGTCCCGCCAGAGAAAGCGCGACGGGCGTGGCCGCCGGAAGGTCGATTACGTCGGCCCACGTCGCGGGCGGCGGCGCGTCGAGCAGGTCGGGCCGGCAGGCCATGACCTGTGCCGCGGCGTCGAGCGGCAACGCCCACGTTTGTCCGCCGATCTGGTAGGAGCGCAAGGACGGACCGATCGATTGCGCTTGCCACTGGGCGATGTCGCTCGCTTCGAACAGCGCTTCCAGCGGTTGCAGGCAGCCGCGCGCGACTGCCTCGCCGAGATGCGGATGATCGAGCACGACGATGTCATACGCGCTGCACAGTTCCTCGATCGGATGCGACTCGAAGCCTTCCAGCGGCTGCTTTTCCCATTGGATATCGACACCGTCGAGATCCGCCCGCGCGCTTGCTGCGGCGGCAAGCGCGTCATAGCCACGCGGATGATCCCAGGTGAGTGCGCGGTAGGGGCGCATCATGCCTTCTCCGTTTCGTGCGCATGCTCCTTGACCACGCCGCGCGCCACCAGAGCGTCGATGGCCGCATCGTCGAGGCCTGCCGAACGAAGGATTTCGCGCGTATGTTCGCCCACGAGCGGCGCGCCCATCCGCACCGAACCGGGCGTTTTCTCGAACTGGTACGGGAAGCCCGGCGCCTTGACGAGGCCTTCGGTCGGGTGCTCGTATTCGACGAACGTGCCGTTGTGCCGGATCTGCAGATCTTCGACGACGTCCGCATAGCTGTAGACCGGCCCCGCCCAGATATCGTGCTCGGCGAACAGTGCCAGCCATTCCTCACTCGTGCGCGCGGTCAGACGCTCGCGCGTGCGCGCGAAAATCTCATCGCGGCGTGCGAAGCCGTCGACTTCGTCGACCATGTCGAGAAAGCTCGGCTCACCGATCAGCTCACCGAATTTCTTGAGCGGCGGGAACGCGATGATGATGTAGCCGTCGCGGGTGGCGAAAGCACCATACGGCGCGCGAATGAACACGTGACCATGCGGCTCGTGACTGCGCTTTTGCGGCACCTTGCCCTGGGTGAAGACGGTCAGCTCCTGCATCTGCAGCGTCACGATCGCGTCGAGCATGTTGACCTTGACCAGTTGGCCTTCGCCGGTGCGCTCGCGATGCAGCAGGGCAGTGAGGACCGCTTCGAACGCGGTCGAGGCCGCGACCGCGTCGACGAGAAACTGGCCCGCGGCCTGCGGCGGTTCGTCCGCACGACCGGCGGACAGCATCGCACCCGACATCCCCTGGAGCAGCAGGTCCTGGCCCGGACGCTGCACGTAGGGGCCGTCTTCGCCGTATCCCGACATCGAGACGTACACGAGCTTCGGATTCAGCGCCTTGAGCGTGTCGTAGTCGACGCCGAGCCGCTTCGCCACGCCGGGGCGGTAGTTCTGCAGGAACACGTCCGCGCTCTTGACGAGTTCGTACAGGGCCGCTTTCCCTTCTTCGGCCTTCAGGTCGATCGCGACGGAACGCTTGTTGCGGTTCAGCGAAAGGAACGAGACGTTGATCTGGTTGCCGCGCGCGCCGCCCGCGGACGTGTGGCGTTGCCATTCGCCGGTGGTCGGTTCCACCTTGATGACGTCCGCGCCGAGGTCGCCCAGGCGTTGCGCCGCGAACGGGCCCGCCATTGCGATCGAGCAGTCGAGTACACGGTATCCGCTCAGCGCGCCGCGGGGTTCATTCTTTTGCATGTTGCATGCTTCCTATAAAAAGTATCAGCCGTTCGCCGTGGCTGGGTTCGTGTTGGCGGCCGGGCGATCGAGTCGTCCCGCGCACAGGATCGAGATGGCGGTCAGACCCGCAAGGCCGATGACGAGAGACGCCAGCGGCCATGTCTGCCCGCTCGTCGAGGCGATCAGCGCGGTGGCGACGAGCGGCAGCGGGCCGGCGATCAGCGAACCCGTCACCTCGCGAGCGACCGAAATGCCGCTGTAGCGCACTTCCACCGGGAACAGCTCGCGGTAATAGGCCGGTTGCACGCCGAAGACCGCGCGTTCGCCGAGATGGGCGAGCACGACCGCGGCCCAGACGATCCACGGCGTCCCGCTGTCGAGCATCCTGAAGAACGGGAAGACGAACAGGCAGACGAAGATCGCGCCGCCGAAAATCACCGTGCGCCGGCCGACGAGGTCGGAGAGCGCGCCGAATCCCACGGTCGCGATCGCGCCGCAGATACCCGACAGGATCACGCCGATCAGGATGGTGTTCTGCGGCATATGCAGCTGCTTCGTTGCGTAGGACAACGCAAAGATCTGGAAAACGTAGGACAGGCTCGGGGTGAGATTGACCCCCATGGCGACCAGCAGGCGAGCCTTGTGTTCGCGCAGCAGCGTGCGCAGCGGCATCTTGCGCGCCTGCCTGTCGGTGCCGCGCCGGTAGTCGTCCGTTTCCTTGAGATTGCGGCGTACGAAGAGGCCGAACGCGAGCACGAGCAGGCTGCCGACGAACGGAATGCGCCAGCCCCACGTCAGGTAGTGCTCGCTCGGCATCAGGCTGAACAGCGCGATTGCGCCGGTTGCGCAGACCAGCGACAGATCGACGGCCGCCGCGGGGAAGCTGGCGAAAAAGCCGTGCCGCCGGTTGACGGCCTCGGCTGCCACCAGCACCGCGCCGCCGTATTCCGCACCGGCGCCCAAGCCCTGGACGATGCGCAGAACGACGAGCATGACGGGCGCCCAGATGCCGATCTGCTGATACGTGGGCAGCAGCCCGATCGCGGCCGTCGACAGCCCCATCATGCACAGCGTTACGATCAGCACGGGCTTGCGGCCGTATTTATCGCCGAAGTGACCGAACACCACGCCACCGAGCGGCCGGAAGAAGAAGCCCACCGCGTAGGCGGAGAAGGCGGCCATCGTGCCCGTGACCGGATCGAAGCTCGGGAAGAACAGTCTGTTGAAGATCAAGGCGGACGCGGCGCCGTACAGAATGAAGTCGAACCATTCGACGAACGTCCCTACCGCGCTGGCGGTAAGGGGAATCCACAGCTTCTGCCGTGGTTGGGAAGTGCCGGCCATCCTTGTCTCCTTTGGTCCCTTCTTTGTGTACTTGCGCGACTCGAACGGAATTTTCGCTAGCGCTAATGTTAGCGTTAATGTTAGCGTTGAGATATGGCGATCGAAACCAGGTGTTTACCCGGCGCAGGGGGTGAAGGTGGTGGAACCGCGGAAATCTGACGAAAATGATGGTTTGCACCGCCGCATCGGCGGCAAACCCTTAACTGGAGCAGGAATGGATCGGCCCGCATCACGTCGCAAATCGCTTTCTTATACGGTCACGCTGGCCGAGGTCGCCGCGCAGGCGGGCGTGTCGGCGCAGACCGTATCGCGAGCCTTGCGATTTCCGGACACGGTCGCCGGGCACACGCTCGCGCGCATCACGGCCGCGGTCGAGGCCACCGGATACGTACCGAATCTTTCCGCGAGCCAGCTGGCGTCCAACCGCAGCAAGACGATCGCGATGATCATTCCGACGCTCGCGGCCTCGGTGATCGCCGAGACCGTGCAGGGCATGTCCGACGTATTGCTGACCGAGGGGTATCAGCTTTTTCTCGGTCACACGGACTACTCGCCCGAGAAAGAGTACGAACTCGTGCGCAGCATGCTGGGCCGCCGTCCCGACGGCGTCTGCCTGATCGGCACGGTGCATCGTCCGGAGACGATTTCGCTGCTGCGCAAGGCGGGGATTCCCGTCGTGCAAACCTGGGACTGGACCGAGGAGCGGATCGACATGCTGGTCGGCTTTTCGAATCGCGACGCCGCCCGCGCGGTGGTGGCGCATCTCGCTGGGCGCGGCTACAAAAAGCTTGCGTTTGCCGCCGTCATCTTTCCGGGCGACTATCGGGCCGAGCAGCGCCACGCGGGCTTTCTCGAAGGCGTCGCGGAACACTTCAAGGGCAAGAAGGTGCGCGAGGTGATCTATCGCGACCGGCCTCTATCGATGAGCGTCGGCGCCGAGCTTTTCCACGACATCAGGCAGCGTTACCCGGAGGCGGATGCGATCGTGTTTTCGAGCGACGTCTTTGCGGGCGGCGCGTTGCTCGAGTGCATCGGTGCGTCCATCAGGGTTCCTGATGAAATCGCCATCACGGGTTTTGGCGACTACGACTTTGCTGGACAGTTGCATCCGGGACTGACGACCGTGCATGTGCCGGCACGCGACATCGGCGCGCAATCGGCACGTCTGCTCGTGCGCCGCCTGAACAAGCAGCCGTTGGAGACCGAGGCGCTCGACGTGGGCTTCGATCTCGTCGTCAGAGAAAGTACCTAGTTTTACGGGGTTGTGTTGCAGGCCGGGCCTGTTTGTCAGGCCCGTGCGCTCATCAACTCAGCGGAATGTTTTCCCGGAAGATGACCTGTAGCCGGGGCATATAGGTCGGTTCGGCTTGCCCACGCACCGCCGACGCCAGCAACCGGACCGCTTCGCGCGCCTCGACGCGGGGATTCTGTTCGATGACCGCGTCCATGGTGCGATCCAGCAGGAATTGCCGGGAAATGTGGGTGAGGTCATGGCCGACGAACATGATCTGGCGTTGCAGCCCGGCTTCCTGCAAGGCGCGGCCGATTCCCGAATTGCCCGCGCCGATGTTGTAGATGCCCGCGGGCGTTCCCTGCTGCAGCATCTGCCGGGTCAGCTCGTAGGCGCGGGCACGGTCGTCGCCGATTTCGAGCATGCGGGCGATCCTGATGTGCGGAAACTCTTCGCTGAGCAACGCGCGAAATCCCATTTCGCGCTCCTCGTGTCCCCGGTAGGCCAGCGAGCCGAGAAACACCGCGACTTCCTGCGGCACGCCCTGCGGCAGGAAGCGCCCCAGCAGCCATGCGGCGAGACGCCCGGCCGCGCGATTGTCGATACCCACATAGGCCATGCGCGCCGACGTCGGGATATCCGAGACCAGCGTGCAGACATGGACGCCGCTTGCCTGCAAGGCGGCAATGGCATCGCGAACCTGCGGATGATCGAGCCCGACGAGCCCGACCGCATCGGTATTGCCCTTCAGTTGATGCAACTGGGCGGCGAGCTTTTCGGCGTTGAAGCCCTCGACCAGATGCATTCTTGCCTGGACTTCCGGCCGGCATTGCGCTTCCACCAGCAGATGCTGATGCAGCAGGGACATGAAGCTGTTGTCGCCGGCGGGCAGGACGAAGCTCAGGCGGATGCCGGCCTGGGCGCCCTGGTCCGCTTCCCCGGCGTGACCGAGCTTGCGTGCAACGGCCAGCACGTGGTCTCGGGTGTGGCTGCGCACGCCTTCGCGCCCGTTCAGGACGCGGTCCACCGTGGCGGTCGAGACGCCCGCGGCTTCGGCAATGGCCGTGATGGTGGCGCGGGTCATGGCGTGATTGGCTCGGTGGTTGGGTTCATGAGTCGATCATATCACATCATTTTGATTGAATTGCCTCATTTTGATGGGTTGATACTGGCTGACTACGGCTTGTGGTTTGAGGCTCATCTCTCGCAGCGGTAAGGCATTACAGGCGTTGCGTTTCAGGTCGCAGCAGACTGGCAGCCTGGAATAGCGATAACATCAAATTGATGTTAATAAAGTGAAATTTGTAAGCAAAATGATGTTGCATTCAAATAAAAAAGATGTGATATTCGCGTCTAAACGGATCGGCGATCGATCGGCCCCCGGCAGGCGAGCGGGGCGGTTTTCGCCGGCCGATACCAACAGGAGACGAGCATGTCCGTAATCGGCTTCCAACCCGATGCGCCTGTGCGCGAACGCGGCTACACCATTGGCTGCATCGGCGCCGGCATGATCATGGCGGATTGCCATCTGGCCGCCTATCGCGAGGCCGGCTTCAAGGTCGCGGCGATCGCCTCGCGCACGCCCGGCCGGGCGCAGGCGGTGGCGCAGCGATGGTCGATCGGGCGCGTGCATGACACGCCCCAGGCGTTGATCGACGATCCCGAGGTGCAGATCGTGGACATCGCGTTTCCCCCCGATCAACAACCCGCGCTGATTCGCGCCGCGCTGGCGGCACCCCACGTCAAGGCCGTGCTCGCGCAAAAGCCGCTGGCCCTGTCGTTGCCGGAAGCGCTGGCGTTGCGCGACGAGGCGCGCCGGGCCGGCAAGCTTCTGTCGGTCAACCAGAACATGCGCTACGACCAGTCCATGCGCGTGCTCAAGCAGCTGCTCGATGAACGCGCGCTCGGCGAACCGGTGCTGGCCCAGATCGACATGCATGCGATTCCGCACTGGCAGGCCTTTCTCGAAGGCTACGACCGGCTCACGTTGTCCAACATGAGCGTGCATCACCTCGATGTTCTGCGCCATCTGTTCGGCGAGCCCACGGAAGTCACCAGCGTGGTGCGCACCGACCCGCGTACGCGCTTCGCGCATCAGGACGGCATCGTGGGCACGACGCTGCGGTTCGAGTCGGGCGTGATCGCCTTCTCGCTCGAGGATGTCTGGGCCGGACCGCGCCACGACGGTTTCGCGGACGATCAATACATCAACTGGCGCGTCGAGGGCACCGAGGGCGTGGCGAAGGGCACGATCGGCTGGCCGCACGGCAATCCCTCCACGCTGAGCTACGCGTCGCAACGCATGACGGACGGCCAGTGGGTCACGCCCGAATGGTCGACGATGTGGTTCCCGCACGCTTTCATCGGCGTGATGGAGCAGTTGCAATACGCGCTCGCGAGCGGCACCGAGCCCGCGCTGACGGTGGCCGACAACGTCAGGACCATGGCCTTGGTCGAGGCCGCGTATCGGTCCGCCACCGAGCGCCGTACCGTGCGCATGACCGAAATTCCGCTTCCCGGCTAGGAGCGTTGCCTCAGGTTCCCAGCCGTTTCCGTTCCCGTAGGACCACTTAGCAGGCAGGCAACCGGTTGCCCCATGAGGCGGCCGGCTCATCCCAAGGAGACAGAGGATGATTCAACCCGGCATTTTCTCAGGCTATTTTCCGTACGACCTGGCCACCGCGGCGGGCAAGATTCGCGCGCACGGCTTCAATACCGTGCAACTGGACTTGCACTTCAAGGACATGGACCTCGGCCGCGGCCAGATCACCCAGGACAAATGCGAGCGCATCCGCAACACGTTCCGCGATCACAACCTGCCGGTGTCGTGCATCTCCGGCTATACCAACATCGTGCATCCCGATGCGCAGGAACGGCAGCGGCGCAATGACTATCTGAAGGAAATCATCGCTCATGCGCAGTATCTGGGCTCGCCGTATGTGATCTCGGAGACGGGTACGTTCGCGACCGACAGCGACTGGGTTCATCACCCCCGCAACAAGACCGAGGAAGGCTGGGAACAATGCCGGGCCGTGATTCAGGAACTGGCGCAGCATGCTTATGATCATGGCGCCGTGTTCCTGCTCGAAACCTACGTGAACAACGTCGTCGGCTCGGTGGAAGAAACCCTGCGCATGTTCGCCGAAGTCGATCATCCGGGACTCGGGTTATTGATGGACCCGACCAATTACTTCGAAGACCATAACATCGACCAGATGGACAAGACGCTCAACCAGGTGTTCGATGCGCTGTCCGACAAGATCTGCATTGCTCACGCGAAGGACGTCAAACGTGCCGGCGGCGACAAGTCGGAAAAGCACTCCGATATCGGCGATGCCGATGCGGCGGAGAGCCATACGTTTCGCGGTGTCGGCGAGATCGAGTTACCGGCGCCGGGGCTCGGCGCGTTGAACTACGACCTGTACCTGCGGCGCCTCGCGAAGCGTCACCCCAACATCCCCATCATCATCGAGCACCTGACCGAAGACGACGTGCCGCGCGCCAAGGCGTTTCTGGACGGCAAGCTGCGCGCCAACGGGGTTTGAAAACGGCGCGCCGCCGCGCCGCGAGTTCCCGCCTTCCACATCAACCCGGCACCGCGAGTGCCGGTTTCCGGAGTAGACGTACACATGGTGCAGCTATACGCCACGACGATGAACCGGCAGCAGATCGAAGCGCGCTGCGGACAACTGGCCCAGTTTGCCGGCGTGCGACTGGTCACGCTCGAAGATGGCCTGGAGCGCGGCATCCGGCAACTGGAGTTTCGCAGCGGCACGGGTCTGCGCTTTACCGTGCTGGTGGATCGCGCGATGGATATCGCCGACTGCGAGTTTCGCGGCTATGCGGTGGGCTGGCATTCGCCCGCCGGTTTCCGGCATCCTGGCCTGCACGAGTACGAGGGCGAGGGCGGTCTCGGCTGGCTGCGATCGTTTTCGGGCCTGATGGTCACCTGCGGGCTGGACCATATCCTCTTCATGCATGACGCGCCGGCCGACAACTACGTGTACAAGCCGCGCCAGAAGGTGCAGCACTCGATCCACGGCCGGGTCGGCACGATCCCGGCGCGCCTCGCGGGCTATGGCGAGCGTTGGGACGGAGAGCGCTGCTTCCTGTGGGCCGAGGGCATCGTTTCGCAGGGCACGGTGTTCGGCGAGCACCTGGAATTGCACCGGCGCATCGAGATCGAGGTGGGCACCAACGACATTCAACTGAGCGACCGCGTGGTCAATCGCGGTTTCTACCGCACGCCGCACATGCTGTGCTACCACCTGAACATCGGCTACCCGGTGCTCGACGAGGGCGCCCGCTACCTCGCGCCGATCCGGCACGCGGTATGGGCGGCACATGCCGATGCGTACCGTGCCCAGGGAGTCGGCTATCGGCGCATGCCGGCGCCCCGGCTGGGTTTTCACGAGCAGGTCTGGCAGCACGAAATGAAGGCGGACGACGCGGGCCTCGTGCCCGTGGCGCTGGTCAACGACCGGCTCGGCATCGGCGTGGAAGTGACGACCCGCAAGGACCAGTTTCCCTGTCAGTATCAATGGCAGAACCTGCAGGCCGGACAGTACGCGCTCGGCATCGAGCCCTCGACGAATCACGTGCTCGGAGAAGGCGGCGCGCGCGAGCGCGGCGAACTGATCTGGCTCGAACATGGCGACGAGCGCCGCTATCGGACCAACATCCGCATCCTCGCCGGCGCGGATGAAATTGCTGGCAGCGAGCGGCGCATTCGCGCGATTGCCGAACAGCCGTCCGACGACTACCCCGAACTCTCCGGCCAGTTTGCGCCGTTGAGCGGACGCGAAGGACGAGGAGCCGCCGTATGAGCGCGCAAGCGATGCAGTTTTCCTTGCGTGGCCGGCGCGTGTTGCTGACCGGCGCGGCGGGCGGGCTCGGCCACGGCATGAGCCTGGCGCTGTTGCGGCAGGGCGCGCGCCTGCTCGCGCTCGATCGCGACGTCGAGGCGCTGGCGCGGTTGCGCGACGCGGCGGGGCCCGAGTTCGCCGACTCATTGCAAACCCTGCAGATCGATCTCGCCGACGCAGCCGCGTTGCAGCGGACACTAGACCGGCTGACGGCCGAGGCGCCGCTCGACGTGGTCATCAACAACGCGGCCATTTATCCGTCCAGGCCCTTCGAAGCGTATTCCGACGACGAGCGCGCGCTGATTTACCGCGTGAACGTTTCGGCCGCACTGCAGATCGTTCGCGCGGCGCTGCCGGGCATGCGCGAACAGCGATGGGGCCGCATTATCAACGTCGCGTCCATCACGCTTTCGGGCGGCTGGGAGCGGTTGCAGCCCTATGTGGAATCCAAGGGCGCGATGGTCGGCAACACGCGCGCGCTCGCGCGGGAGTTCGGCGCCGAGGGCATCACCTGCAATGCGATCTCGCCGGGCGCATTTCCGACGGCGGCCGAGGCCATCCATCCCGACCTGCCGGGTTACGAGCGCATGGTGCTCGAGCGCCAGTCCATCAAGCGGCGCGGCCACGCGAACGATATTGCCGCCGCGGTCGTCTTTCTCGCCTCCGAGGAAGCGGGGTTCATTACCGGGCAGACGCTGTCCGTGGATGGGGGATGGGTGATGCGCTGATCGTGCGCGTGAGCCCGCACGCGCCCGCCGTTTGAGACGTCGATACCGCGCATATCAATCGCGGCACGCGCCGCTATGCGCTCGCCCGGTCGATGATCGAAAACCCCGTATCGACCCGAACGGGCGCCGAAGAGGCGCTCTCGCGCGCACCGAAGCGGCCCAGCAACGCTTCGGCCGCGGTCTTGCCGATCGCGGCTCCATCGACGCGCACGGTCGATAGCGCGGGATAAACATGAGCGGCCGTACTCAGGTCGCCGAATCCCATGACCGCGACGTCTTCGGGAATGCGCAGGCCGCGGCTTGCCGCCTCGGCCAGAATGCCTTGAGCCAGCGTATCGGTGCTGCAGACGATGACTTCCGGCAGCCCCGCTTCGAGCATCCGCGTCAGGCCTTCCCTGCCGGTCTGGAGCGTCGCCGGTGCGGGGAGCACTTCAAGGGGAATTGGCGACGCACTGTGCTTTTGCAGTTCGTTGATGACGGCGTGGCTCCGCCTCAATCCTCGCGGGTCGTCCGCGGAAACGACGCCGAACCGCTTGTAGCCCTTTTCCATGAGGTGCCGCGCGACCGCCGAGCCGAGCGCCTCGTGCGAGAACCCGACCAGCATGTCGATGGGCTTATCGGTGAGGTCCCAGATCTCGACGATGGGCACGTTGGCCTGGCTCAGCCGTTCGAGCGTGAGGTCCGTGTGGTCGGTGCCGGTCAGGACGATCCCGTCGGGCCGCCGGCCGAGCAGGGTGCGAACCAGTTCTTCCTCGCGCATCGAGGAGTATTCCGTCAGGCCGAGGAGGGTCTCGTAGCCCGACGCGGACAGCGTGTGCATCAGCGCCTGGACCATATCCGTAAAGATGGACGTCGCAATGGTGGGCAACAGCAAGGCCACCAGCCGGCTCCTGTTGCTCGTCAATCCGCTGGCCAGCATGTTCGGCACGTAGCCCGTCTTGCGAACCGCCTCGATAACCCGCTTTTGCGTTTCACTGCGGACGAGTTCGGGGCGATTCAGTGCGCGGGACACCGTCATCGCGGTGACGCCCGCGACCCGGGCCACATCTTCCAGGGTAACGCTCGCGCCGGTCCGGGGGGCCTGTCCTGCGGCGTCTTGTGTCAAAGCTTCGTCCATTCCTTGCTCCGTCGGTGGACGTTATTTTAAGCGGATTTTTTCCGCCTCCCCGTTGTGTGCCGGGGTTAAAGGTCTGGGAAAATGCGATATATATCATATGACATCGTATGTTTAGATAGCCTAAAACACTGGGGAAACCCTTATTTTAAAAATGTTTGCGCAAACATAATCTGTCGCAGTCATAGGACATCTGATAAAAATCGGAGGCACAGATGCGACAAGGACCTGGGCATACAGGTGAGATGCAGGGCAGCGCGGCACCCGGACCGGACCTCGGAGCAGGCTCGCTGCCTTCGGCCGGGGGGCGGACCGATCCGCATGCCGGTAGAAGCCGGGCGCGATTCCTGATCGTTGCGATGCTGTTCGTGGTCACGACCCTGAACTTCGCGGATCGCGCGACGATTTCGATCACGGGCTCGTCGATCCAGCATTCGCTCGGCGTGTCCCCCGTTGAGATGGGGTACATCTTTTCGTCGTTCGCGTGGTCGTACGTGATCGCGCAGATACCGGGCGGGTGGCTGCTCGACCGTTTCGGCACAAGGCGGGTGTATGCCGGCAGCATCCTGTTCTGGTCGATCCTGACCGCGCTCCAGGGGGTGGTTACGCTGCTGCCTGCGGTGATGGCCGTCGCCACGCTGTTCGTGTTGCGGTTTCTGGTCGGCGCCGCCGAAGCACCGGCATTCCCCGGCAATTCGCGCTTGACCGCGGCATGGTTCCCGACGCACGAACGCGGCACCGCCAGCGCCATCTTCAATTCCGCGCAGTACTTCGCGGCGGTGATTTTCACGCCGTTGATGGGCTGGATCACGCACGCCTACGGCTGGCCGTACGTGTTCTTTACGATGGGCGGGATCGGCGTGGTGATCGCGGGCATCTGGGTCAAGACGGTCTATGCGCCCAAAGCCCATCCGCTCGCGAACGAGGCTGAAGTCCGCTTCATCGCCGACGGCGGCGCGCTTGTCGATCTCGAAGACCCGGTGCTCGCCGAAGAGCGCCGCGCGGCGCAATCGACGGGCCAGTCCGCGGCTGCGAAATCGTCCGGCGTGGTCGGGCAGCTTCTGAAAAACAGAATGATGATGGGGGTCTTCGTCGGACAGTACTGCATCACCACGCTGACCTATTTCTTCCTGACGTGGTTTCCGATTTACCTGGTGCAGGAGCGCCATATGTCCGTTCTGAAGGCCGGCTTCGTCGCGTCCATTCCGGCGATATGCGGCTTTCTTGGCGGCGTGCTCGGTGGCGTGATTTCGGACCGCATGATGAAGCACGGCTTTTCCACGACGGCGGCCCGCAAAGTGCCCATTGTCGTGGGGATGCTGCTGTCGACCTGCATGATCGCCTGCAACTATGTCGACAATCAGTGGATCGTGGTCGGCATCATGGCCGCGGCTTTCTTCGGCAAGGGCATTGGCGCGCTCGGCTGGGCGGTCGTCGCGGACACCGCGCCGAAGCAGGCAAGCGGCCTGTGCGCGGCGCTATTCAACACGTTCGGCAACACCGCGGGCATTACCACGCCGATCGTGATCGGCTATCTGGTCCAGGGGACGGGTTCGTTCGCGGCCGCGCTGGTGTTCGTGAGCGCCAATGCGCTCATTGCAATCGTCTGCTACCTGTTCGTCGTCGGAAAGATTCAACGTTTTGAACTGCAGCCGGCGAGCCGCTGATTGCCTGTTCGAATCTTGACAAAAAAAGCCCGACCAAAGGTCGGGCTTCAAAGTCGGCTGCGCCCTCCACAGGACGCAGCCCCTGCAAAACAGCGAGGCTGTTTGCGTCGTCGCCGAGCTTAAGCAGCCAGCAGCGAACGCAGCACGAACGGCAGAATCCCGCCGTGCTTGTAGTAGTCGACTTCGATCGGCGTATCGATACGCAGCAGGACCGGAACGCGCTTGTCGCCGTCCTTGCCGTGGATCACGAGCGTGACTTCCTGTTGCGGCTTGAAGTCGTCGCCGAGGCCTTCGATGTCGTACGTTTCTTCGCCGGTGATGCCGAGCGACTGCACGCTATCCGAGCCCTTGAACTGCAGCGGCAGAACGCCCATGCCGACGAGGTTCGAGCGGTGGATACGCTCGAAGCTGCGTGCGACCACGGCCTTCACGCCGAGCAGTTGCGTGCCCTTCGCCGCCCAGTCGCGCGACGAGCCCGTGCCGTACTCTTCGCCCGCGAACACGACGGTCGGCGTGCCGGCGTCGATGTACTTCATCGCTGCGTCGTAGATCGACTGCTGTTCGCCGCTCGGCTGGTGAATCGTCAGGCCGCCTTCGACGCGCGTGCCGTCCGCCTTCGCCGGGATCATCAGGTTCTTGATGCGGACGTTCGCGAACGTGCCGCGCATCATCACGTCGTGGTTGCCGCGGCGCGAGCCGTAGCTGTTGAAGTCGGCCTTCTGCACGCCGTTCGCCTTCAGCCACTTGCCTGCCGGCGAGTCTTCCTTGATCGAGCCGGCCGGGCTGATGTGGTCGGTCGTGACCGAGTCACCGAAGATGCCCAGTGCGCGCGCGCCCTTGACCGGCGCGATGCTGGTGTCCGGCGTCATCGAGAAGTCCTTGCCGAAGAACGGCGGCTCGGCGATGTAGGTCGACTTCGGCCAGTCGTAGACCTGGCCTTCCTCGCCCTCGATCTTGCTCCACAGGTCGCCCTTCTTCGTGAGCTGCGAGTAGTTCTTGCGGAACGCGTCGGCGTCGAGCGCGTACTTCAGCAGCGCGTTGACTTCTTCGCTGGTCGGCCAGATGTCGCCCAGGTAGATGTCCTTGCCGCCCTTGCCCTTGCCGACCGGCTCGGTCATCAGGTCGCGCGTGATGTTGCCGGCGATCGCGTAGGCGACGACGAGCGGCGGCGAGGCGAGGAAGTTCGCGCGGATGTTCGGGTGAATACGCGCTTCGAAGTTACGGTTGCCCGACAGCACCGCCGCCGCGACGATGTCGTTCTTCGTGATCGCTTCGTTCAGTTCCGGCGTCAGGTCGCCCGCGTTGCCGATACAGGTCGTGCAGCCGTAAGCGGCCAGCGTGAAGCCGAGCTTGTCGAGGTACTTGAGCAGGTCGGTCTTCGTCAGGTACTCGGTGACGATACGCGATCCCGGCGCCAGCGACGTCTTGATGTGCGGCGCGACCGTCAGGCCAGCCTCGACAGCCTTCTTCGCGAGCAGACCGGCAGCCAGCAGCACGCTCGGGTTCGAGGTGTTCGTGCACGAGGTGATCGCGGCGATCAGCACGTCGCCGTTCTTCACGTCGACGCCGTTGCTCGTCGTGTATTGCGCGTCGAGGTCGGCTTCCTTCTTCGCAAAGCCGTTTTCGGCGACCGGCTTCGAGAACAGGTCGCTGAAGGTCGACTTCACGTTGCCGATTTCGATGCGGTCTTGCGGACGCTTCGGACCGGCCAGCGACGGCGCGACCGTGCCGAGATCGAGCGTGACGACATTCGTGTAGTCGATGTCGCCTTCGCTCGGGATGCCGAACAGCTCCTGCGCCTTGAAGTAGTTTTCGAACGCGGAGATTTCGGCGTCGGTGCGGCCCGTGCCGTTGAAGTAGTCGATGGTCTTTTCGTCGACCGGGAAGAAGCCCATCGTCGCGCCGTATTCCGGCGCCATGTTGCCGATCGTCGCGCGGTCCGGCAGCGACAGCGAGCGCGTGCCTTCGCCGAAGAACTCGACGAACTTGCCGACCACTTTTTCCTTGCGCAGCAGTTCGGTGATCGTCAGCACGAGGTCGGTGGCGGTCACGCCTTCGCGCAGCTTGCCCTTCAGGTTCACGCCAACCACGTCCGGCGTGAGGAAGTACACCGGCTGGCCGAGCATGCCGGCTTCGGCTTCGATGCCGCCCACGCCCCAGCCGACTACGCCGATGCCGTTGATCATCGTCGTGTGGCTGTCGGTGCCGACGAGCGAATCCGGGTAGTACACGGTGTCCGTGCCGTCAGCCTTCTTGTGCACGCCACGTGCGAGGTATTCGAGGTTCACCTGGTGAACGATGCCGACGCCCGGCGGCACGACCTTGAACGTGTCGAATGCCTGCATGCCCCACTTCATGAACTGGTAGCGCTCGTTGTTGCGCTGGAATTCCAGTTTCATGTTCAGGTCGAGCGCGCCCTTCTCGCGGAAGTGGTCGATCTGCACCGAGTGGTCGACGACGAGGTCGACCGGCACGAGCGGCTCGATCGACTTCGGGTTCTTGCCGACGGCCTTCGCGACGCCGCGCATTGCGGCGATGTCGGCGAGCAGCGGCACGCCCGTGAAGTCCTGCAGCACGACGCGCGACACGACGAACGGGATTTCGTCGACGCGCGCGGCGGTCGGCTTCCAGTTCGCCAGTTGCGTGATGTGTTCTTCGGCGATTTTCTTGCCGTCGTAGTTACGCAGCACCGATTCCAGCACGATACGGATCGAAACCGGCAGGCGGTCGATCTTGATGTTCAGTGCCTTGCCGAGTTGCGGCAGGGAGTAGAACTTGCCTTTGCCGGAACCGCTGTCGAATTCCTTGAGCGTTTTGTGGAGGTTGTGGGCCATGGTGTTTTCCTTGGTTTGGATCGCGGAACTACAGTACTTAACCTAGATGACGTACAGATCGACGTACTCATTGACCGGCATCGATTCGAGCCTGGCCTGATCGAGCGACACGCCGAGAATCGCCAGTTGCTGCTTGACCGGAAAGCGCCGCGCGAGGTTGGTCCTGAACTTCTCGACCAGCAACGGGATACCGTCTTCGCGACGGCGCTTGTGCCCGATCGGGTATTCGACTACGACTTCGTCGAACTTCGCCCCGTCGTCGAATTCGATCGTCAATGCATTGGCGATCGAACGCTTCTCCGGGTCGTGATAATCCTTCGTGAATTGCGCGTCTTCGACGCATGCCATCTTCGCGCGCAGCGCGTCGATGCGTGCGTCCCGCGCGACCGACTCTTCGTAATCGGCGGCCGTGAGGCGGCCGAAAATCAACGGCACCGCGACCATGTACTGGAGGCAATGATCGCGGTCGGCCGGATTGTCGAGCGGCCCTTTCTTATCGATGATACGAAGCGCCGCTTCGTGCGTGCGAATCGTGATCTTGCTGATGTCTTCGACGCGCCGGCCTTGCGCGGCCAGTTGCGCATGCAGCGCGAGCGCGGCTTCCACGGCGGTCTGCGCGTGGAATTCGGCCGGAAACGCAATCTTGAACAGCACGTTTTCCATCACGTACGAGCCGTACGGACGCTGGAACCTGAACGCGTTGCCCTTGAACAGCACGTCGTAAAAGCCCCACGTTTTTGCCGTGAGCACCGACGGATAGCCCATCTCGCCGGTCTTCGAAATCAGCGCGAGGCGCACCGCGCGCGAAGTCGCGTCGCCGGCCGCCCACGATTTGCGCGAACCCGTGTTCGGCGCATGGCGGTAGGTGCGCAGCGTCTGCCCATCGACGAGCGCCTGCGATACCGCGTTGATCAGTTCGTCGCGCGTGAGGCCGATCAGCTGGCCGACCACGGCGGTCGAGGCGAGCTTGACGAGCAGCACGTGATCGAGCCCGACCTGGTTGAACGAGTTTTCGAGCGCGATGCAGCCTTGAATTTCGTGCGCCTTGATCATTGCGATCAGGACGTCTTTTATCGTCAGCGGCGCCTTGCCCGCTGCGATGGCGGTGCGCGAGAGCCAGTCGGCCGTCGCGAGAATTCCGCCGAGGTTATCCGACGGATGACCCCATTCGGCGGCAAGCCAGGTGTCGTTGAAGTCGAGCCAGCGGATCATCGCGCCGATATTGAAGGCGGCCTGAACCGGATCGAGCTGGAACGACGTGCCGGGCACCCTGGCGCCGTTGGGGACGATCGTGCCCGGCACGATCGGTCCCATCAGCTTGGTGCAGGCCGGGTAGGTGAGCGCCTCGAGTCCGCAGCCGAGCGTGTCGATCAGACAGTGCCGCGCGGTTTCCAGCGCGAGCGTGCTGTCGATCCGATAGTTCAGAACGTAGTCGACGATATCCGCCAGGACGGTGTCCGGGGCGGGTCGTACGTTCGATATCGCTGACATCAGCGGAGCAGACATCGGGGAGCGTTCCTGACGGCGGAAATCAGTTAGTTGCCGAGCTTGTTGATCGCGTTCGATTGCGTCGCTGCCGGCGCGCCTTGCGCCATGGCTGCGGTTTGGCACTCGTCGGCGAGACGCGAGCTGTCCTTGTCCTGGAACAGCATCGCCTTGGTCGGGATCACGACCAGGTCCATGCCGCTTGCGGCGTCGTGGAAGCGGTCCGCGCCCGTGGTGGTCGTTTCGCGCGGCAGGTTGTAGTTCTTGTTGGCCCAGTGAACCGTGACGATCTGGTCACGCTTCATGTCGCCTTTCATTTCGAAAGAAAGCCCGTCCTTGCACGACCACTTTTCGGCGCCGTCCGGTACCGGATCGACCTTCGCTTCCTTCGCCGGGTTCGGCTTGCGCTTGATCAGGCGGCGCGGTTCCGGACGCTTGGCGACGGCCTTCTTGGCAGCCGGCTTGGTGGTCGGCTTCGTGGTGGTCGCCGTTTGCGCGGCGGCGTCAGTCGAGACGGACAGCATCGTCGTGGACAGGGCGCCAATCACGGCGGCGATCATCAGCTTTTTCATGGAGAAAACCTTTCTATCTAATTTCAGTTAAACAGTGCACGGGAGACCGGTTCCGGGGGCCGCGCGGGTTGAACTGCGCGCGCTTCGAAAGCGCGCAGCGAGCGCTATTTTCTCCTATTTAGCGGCACGTACTTCAAATTCTCGGGGCCGGTGTAATTCGCGCTCGGCCGGATGATCTTGTTGTCGATGCGCTGCTCGATGATGTGCGCGCTCCAGCCCGCCGTACGCGCGATCACGAAGATCGGCGTGAACATCGCGGTCGGCACGCCCATCATGTGATACGACACCGCACTGAACCAGTCCAGATTCGGGAACATCTTCTTCGCTTCCCACATCACCGCTTCGAGCCGCTCCGCAATCGAGAACAGCTTCGTGTTGCCTGCTTCCTTCGAGAGCTTCTGCGCCACATCCTTGATGACCTTGTTGCGCGGGTCCGAGATCGTGTACACCGGATGGCCGAAGCCGATCACGACTTCCTTGTTCTCCACGCGGCGACGGATGTCCGCCTCGGCTTCGTCGGGCGTCGGGTAGCGCGACTGGATCTCGAAGGCGACCTCGTTGGCGCCGCCATGCTTCGGACCGCGCAGCGCGCCGATGGCACCGGTGATCGCCGAATACATGTCCGAGCCCGTGCCCGCGATCACGCGGCCCGTGAACGTCGAGGCGTTGAACTCGTGTTCGGCGTAGAGATTAAGCGAGACGTGCATCGCATCGACCCACGACTTCGGCGGCTCGACGCCATGCAGCAGATGCAGGAAGTGGCCGCCGATCGAATCGTCATCGGTTTCGACCTCGATGCGTCTGCCGTTGTGCGAGTAGTGATACCAGTAGAGCAGCATCGAGCCGAGCGAGGCCATCAGCTTATCGGCGATATCGCGCGCGCCGGGCAGGTTGTGGTCGTCCTTCTCGGGCAGCACGGTGCCGAGTACCGAGACGCCGGTACGCATCACGTCCATCGGATGCGCGGCGGCCGGAATCCATTCGAGCGCGGCCTTGACGTTGGCGGGCAGTCCGCGCAGGCCCTTGAGCTTTGTTTTATAGGCTTTCAGTTCGGCGGCAGTCGGCAGCTTTTCGTGGACCAGCAGATAGGCGATCTCCTCGAATTCGCAGGCACCGGCGATGTCGAGAATGTCGTAGCCGCGATAGTGAAGGTCATTGCCGGTCTTGCCGACCGTGCACAGCGCGGTATTGCCCGCGGTCACACCCGACAGCGCGACGGATTTCTTCGGTTTGAAGCCGCTTTGCGTTTCGCCTTGTGCTTCCTTACCGCCCACTGCGCCAGCGGTTTGCGTCGTCTCGCTCATCTTCCGCTTTCTCCTGTGTGCCGGCTTGCCGCCGCCGTTTGACCCGCGCGGCTCATGTGCCGGACTGTCCGTTAGCGCCTGCTTGCGCAAACAGCGGCGCCGCTTCTGGCGGAACCGCACGGCCGGTGGTTTGCGCGCGGCGCAGCACCGACCAGTAATAGCGATAGCTCGCGCGGTCATGCAGCGTATCGCCATGACGCGTCGGGCCCCATTGCGCGGACTGCGCGGCCAGCAGGATTTCGGCGGCCGTGGCGATTTCCTCGTCGCGCGGCGCGAACGCGGCGACGATCGCCTCGATCTGCGCGGGATGGATGCTCCACATGCGCGTGTAGCCGAACTCGTTGCGCGCGCGGGCGGCGTCGTTGGCGACCACGCTCATGTCGCGCACTTCGGTGCTCACGTTATGCGAGGGCACCTTGCCATGCGCATGGCAGGCGGCCGCGATTTCGAGCTTCGCGCGCCGCACGAGCGGATGATCGAACTGGCCCGGCGAGCGCATGGCCGTGTCGGGAATCGCGCCGTCGTGCGCGGAGACGAAATCCATCAGGCCGAAGCTCAGCGCTTCGACGCCCGGCAGCGCGGCCAGCTCGAACACGCGCGTGAGCGCGCCGTGAGTTTCGACCAGCAGTTGCGCCGGCACCGGTTGTGCGATGTTCAGCTCGCGCCGTGTCGCTTCGATGAACGCGACCATTTCGGCCGCATCGTGGACGTTGCGGATTTTCGGCAACGTGATGTAAGCGGGTGCTCGCTTCGCGGCGCGCAGAATCAGGCGCACGTCGTCGCGCCAGTGCGCGTGAGCGAAGTCGTGGATGCGCACGCCGACGCGGCCGAAGCGGTCGTGCTCGCTGCCGAGCAACGACGCGACGAGTTCCGCATGCTCGGCCTCGCGGCCGACCTGGGCGCCGTCTTCGCAATCGAGCGTGATATCGAACACCGGGCCCAGTTGCTGCTGCAACGCGAGCGACTTCAGCATCAGCTTTTCGCTGCCGGCGTAGTGGTCGCAGGCAGGCAGCACAGCGGGCGGCGCTTCGCCGTCAAACAGCACTTCGGCGGGTGTGAGAACGCGCATCTTCGGCGTGAAGGATGGGGTGATTAGAGAAAACCGGATTCGGGCGTGCTCTGCAGAGGCGCTGCGCGGCAGCTGCAAAGCAGGCTCGAATCCGTTGCGAACCGCTGCCTTTCAGTGGCGATTTCAACGGCAATTCGCACGGCAATTTGCGCGAAAAAAACCGGAACCCGCCGCGCTGAAGCTTCGGAGTTCCGGTTCGTTTGCATCGGAGGCTTAGCCGAGCAGGTGTTGAACGCCTTCGCGCTCTTCGAGCAGTTCCTGCAGCGTGCCGTCCATCTTTTCGCGCGAGAACGCGTCGATGGCGAGACCTTCGACGCGCTTGTACTCGCCGTTTTCGCAGGTCACCGGCACGCCGTAGATGATGTCTTCGGGGATGCCGTACGAGCCGTCCGACGGAATGCCCATCGTGACCCACTTGCCGTTGGTGCCGAGCACCCAGTCGCGCACGTGGTCGATCGCCGCGTTAGCCGCCGAGGCCGCCGACGACAGGCCGCGCGCTTCGATGATCGCCGCGCCGCGCTTGCCGACGGTCGGGATGAACGTGTTGCGGTTCCATTCTTCGTCGTTGATGAGCTTGGTCAGGTCCTGGCCTTCGGCCGTTGCGACGCGGAAGTCCGGGTACATGGTCGGCGAGTGGTTGCCCCACACGGCGAGCTTTTCGATCGACGCGACCGGCTTGCCCGACTTGGCGGCCAGTTGCGACAGCGCGCGGTTGTGGTCGAGGCGCAGCATCGCGGTGAAGTTCTTCTTCGGCAGATCCGGCGCCGACTTCATGGCGATGTAGGCGTTCGTGTTGGCCGGGTTGCCGACCACCAGCACCTTCACATCGCGGCTCGCGACGTCGTTCAGCGCCTTGCCCTGAACCGTGAAGATTTCGGCGTTGGCCGACAGCAGGTCCTTGCGCTCCATGCCTTTCGAACGCGGACGCGCGCCGACCAGCAGGGCGATGTCGGCGTCCTTGAACGCGACCTTCGGGTCGTCCGTGATCACGACGCCCGACAGCAGCGGGAAGGCGCAATCATCCAGTTCCATCACGACGCCTTTGACGGCGGCTTGCGCTTGCGGCAGATCGAGCAGCTGCAGGATGACCGGCTGATCCTTGCCGAGCAGGTCGCCATTGGCGATGCGGAACAGCAGGGAGTAAGCGATTTGACCTGCGGCGCCGGTGACGGCAACGCGCTTTGCGGGCTTAGCCATTGAGAAATCTCCAGGACGATGCGTTAGACGCTAGGAAAAACGCCATTCTATATGCGCGTTCAGCGAAGCGTTATGAAACACGGCGGATTTACTGCTCGCGTACGGATGTGCCGACGAACCCGGTGCATGCCGGGCCCGGACGGCGCGTTGCGGCAAGACCGCCATGCCGGAAACCTGTACTGCCGAGCGGGACGGGATGGTGCGCTGCCGGACCGCCGCTGCACGGTGCGAACTCCTGCGAACAGCGCGTTTCGGCAAGCGTCTGGCCAGCGGATGGCGGCGAATCGAAACCTGAACTGCGTAGGGAACGGCATGGTGCAGAGTGGTTGCCAGCGCGTCGCGGCACTGCATCAAACAGCTGCCGGAAAACCCCGCAAACCCTTGCTCGACAAGGAGTGTAGGAGTCGACACAGACAAAGTCAACATTATCTTATGTCTTATATAAGACACATCTCTTGCCGGGAAAAGTCTGGACGCGCCCCGGCCCTTTATGATGAAATGCGCGCATGAATTCGAACCCGGCGAATCCTGTGAACCCGAATGGCCAGGGGGCCGCGGGCGAGGCTGTACCCGTTGCCGCACCGGTTGCGTCGCCTACTTTCAGCCCTCTATATCAGCAGATCAAGGGGCTGATTACGCAGAGTCTCGAAAGCGGCGAGTGGAAGCCCGGCGAGATCATCCCGAGTGAAGTCGAACTGGCGGCCCGTTTCAAGGTGAGCCAGGGCACCGTGCGCAAGGCGATCGACGAACTGGCCGCCGACAACCTGCTGGTGCGCCGCCAGGGCAAAGGCACTTTTGTTGCGACGCACAACGAAGATCGCGCGCAGTTCCGCTTCCTGAGACTGCTCGCCGACGACGGCGCCGAGCATCCGCACGTGAGCCGCCTGCTCGAATGCCGGCGCCTGCGGGCATCGGCGGAGATCGCCCGGCAGCTCGATCTGAAGCCGGCCGACCCGGTCGTGCTGATCAAGCGTCTGCTGCAATTCGACGGCGAAGTCACCGTGCTCGACGAGATCTGGCTGCCGGGCGCCGTGTTCCGCGGGCTTACGCTCGAGCGGCTCTCGGAGTACAAAGGCCCCCTCTACGCGATGTTCGAGACGGAATTCGGCACGCGCATGATTCGCGCGACCGAGAAGATCCGCGCGGTGGCGGCCGAGCCTTCCGTGGCGGACCTGCTGCATGTGCCGGCGGGTTTTCCGTTGCTTTCTGTGGAGCGCGTGTCCTATACCTATGGGGACCGCCCCGTCGAAGTCCGGCGGGGTTGGTATGTCACAACCGGGTATTACTATCAGAACGATCTGAGCTGAATTGGGCTGGAACGAGGCGTGGCGTCCTACACGCGTGCCTCTCGGAAGGTGCCTTCATCGCGCTCGCGGCAATCAATCCGTAGGGGTTTTCGCTGCAGCGCGATATAAAAAGGCGCTAAAATCGCGGATTAGTGTGACTACATAGTAGGGGTCTAGCATGGCAGAAGCCGTAAAAAAACCGAGGCCGGAATTCCGGAACATCGGTATTGGGCAAATATTGACGTCGTACCGTCTCCCGCTAGCGGGGCGCGTGTCGATTTTGCATCGCGTGAGTGGTGCCTTGTTGTTTGTATTTCTTCCGTTCCTGCTGTACCTCTTCGATCAGAGCCTGACCTCGGAACTCAGTTTCGACGTTTTCAAGGGCTTCCTCTCCAACATCGTCGTCAAGCTGATCACGCTCGTTCTTGCGTGGGCTTTCCTGTTCCATTTCTGCGCCGGCGTCCGTCACCTCGTGATGGATACGAACCACAACGCGGTCTCGAAGGAAAAGGGCAAGTCGACCTCGGTCGTCGTGTTGGTCGTGTCGTCGCTGCTCACCATCGCATTCGCGGCCAAACTGTTCGGAGCATTCTAAAAAATGTCAGCCAATAACCGAATCGGTTCGAAGCGTCTCGTCGTCGGTGCGCATTACGGTCTGCGCGACTGGCTCGCCCAGCGCATCACCGCCTGCATCATGGCGATCTACACCGTGATCCTGCTCGCCTGGTTCTTCGGCGCGCACGACTTCTCGTACGACGGCTGGGCGTCGATCTTCGCGACGCAGTGGATGAAGCTCGCCACGTTCGTCACGCTTCTCGCGCTGTTCTACCACGCGTGGGTCGGTATCCGCGATATCTGGATGGACTACGTGAAGCCCGTTGGCGTGCGTCTGCTGCTTCAGGCGCTGACGATCGTCTGGTTGCTCGCATGTGCGGGCTACGCTGCGCAGATTCTCTGGAGAGTATAAAAGCATGGTTGCAATCAAGAATTCTCTGCCGCGTCGCAAGTTTGACGTGGTCATCGTCGGCGCGGGCGGCTCGGGGATGCGCGCGTCGCTGCAACTCGCGCGCGCCGGCCTGTCGGTTTGCGTGCTGTCCAAGGTGTTCCCGACGCGTTCGCACACGGTCGCGGCGCAAGGCGGCATCGGCGCTTCGCTCGGCAACATGAGCGAAGACAACTGGCACTACCACTTCTACGACACGATCAAGGGCTCCGACTGGCTCGGCGACCAGGACGCGATCGAGTTCATGTGCCGCGAAGCACCGAACGCCGTCTACGAACTCGAACACTTCGGCATGCCGTTCGACCGTAACGCCGACGGCACGATCTATCAGCGCCCGTTCGGCGGCCACACCGCGAACTATGGCGAAAAGCCGGTGCAACGCGCCTGCGCGGCGGCTGACCGTACCGGTCACGCGCTGCTGCACACGCTGTACCAGCAGAACGTCGCGGCCAAGACGCAGTTCTTCGTCGAATGGATGGCGCTGGACCTGATCCGCGACGCCGACGGCGACGTGCTCGGCGTGACCGCGCTGGAAATGGAAACCGGCGACGTCTACATCCTCGAAGGCAAGACCACGCTGTTCGCCACGGGCGGCGCGGGCCGCATCTTCGCGGCGTCGACCAACGCGTTCATCAACACCGGCGACGGCCTCGGCATGGCGGCCCGTTCGGGCATCGCGCTGCAGGACATGGAATTCTGGCAATTCCACCCGACCGGCGTGGCCGGCGCGGGCGTGCTGATTACCGAAGGCGTGCGCGGCGAAGGCGGCATTCTGCGTAACTCGAACGGCGAGCGTTTCATGGAACGCTACGCGCCGACGCTGAAGGATCTGGCGCCGCGCGACTTCGTTTCGCGTTCGATGGACCAGGAAATCAAGGAAGGCCGCGGCGTGGGTCCGAACAAGGATCACGTGTTGCTCGACCTGTCGCACATCGGAGCCGAGACGATCATGAAGCGTCTGCCGTCGATCCGCGAAATCGCGCTGAAATTCGCGAACGTCGACTGCATCAAAGAGCCGATCCCGGTTATCCCGACCATTCACTATCAGATGGGCGGTATTCCGACGAATATTCACGGCCAGGTCGTCGGTACGCCGAAGGGTCATGAAGAAATCGTCAACGGTTTCTACGCTGTGGGCGAATGCTCGTGCGTGTCGGTGCACGGCGCGAACCGTCTCGGCACGAACTCGCTGCTCGACCTCGTGGTGTTCGGCCGCGCGGCCGGCAACCATATCGTCAAGCACGTGAAGGAACTGAAGGAACACAAGCCGCTGCCGGCCGACGCCGCCGACTTCGCGCTGTCGCGTCTCGCGAAGCTCGATAGCTCGTCGTCGGGCGAGTACACGCAGTCGGTCGCGAACGACATTCGCGGCACGATGCAGAAGCATGCTGGCGTGTTCCGTACTTCGGCCCTGCTGGCCGAAGGCGTCGACGCGATCCGCGAAGTGGCGGCGCGCGTCGACAACATCCATCTGAAGGACAAGTCGAAGGTGTTCAACACGGCCCGTGTCGAAGCGCTCGAAGTGGCGAACCTGATCGAAGTGGCACGCGCCACGATGGTCTCCGCCGAAGCGCGCAAGGAAAGCCGTGGCGCGCACGCGCACAACGACTTCGAACATCGCGACGACGAAAACTGGCTGCGCCATACGTTGTGGTTCAGCGAAGGCGACCGCCTCGACTACAAGCCGGTTCACATGCAGCCGCTGACCGTCGAATCGGTTCCGCCGAAAGCGCGTACCTTCTAAGGCACAAGTCAAAGGAATTCAGAAATGGCCAAGCGTACATTTGAAATTTACCGCTACGATCCGGACAAGGACGCCGCACCGCGCATGCAAACGTACGAGATCGACATCGACTCGCACGAACGCATGCTGCTCGACGCGCTCGTCAAGCTGAAGGCGCTCGACGAAACCCTGTCGTTCCGTCGCTCGTGCCGCGAGGGCGTGTGCGGTTCGGACGCAATGAACATCAACGGCAAGAACGGCCTCGCGTGCCTGACGAACCTGAACGACCTGCCGCAGAAGATCGTGCTGCGTCCGCTGCCGGGCCTGCCCGTCGTGCGTGACCTGATCTGCGACTTCACGCAGTTCTTCAACCAGTATCACTCGATCAAGCCGTACCTGATCAACGATACGCCGCCGCCGGAAAAGGAACGTCTGCAGTCGCCGGAAGAGCGCGACGAGCTCGACGGCCTCTACGAATGTATCCTGTGCGCCAGCTGCTCGACCTCGTGCCCGAGCTTCTGGTGGAACCCGGACAAGTTCGTCGGCCCGGCCGGTTTGCTGCAAGCCTATCGCTTCATCGCGGACAGCCGCGATCAGGCGACCGGCGAGCGCCTCGACAACCTGGAAGATCCGTACCGTCTGTTCCGTTGCCACACCATCATGAATTGCGTCGACGTTTGCCCGAAGGGCCTGAACCCGACCAAGGCGATTGGCAAGATCAAGGAATTGATGGTTCGCCGCACGGTCTGAGATGGACGCATCGCATCAGTCCGACCCTCTCCGCCGCGCGCGCCTTCGCTGGCGCGCGCGGCGGGGCCTGCTGGAAAACGATCTTTTCATGGAGCGTTTTTTCAGCCGATATGAGCATGACCTCAGCGATGCCGACGTGGGCGCTCTCACGCGCCTGCTCGAGCTGAGCGACAACGACCTGATGGACTTGCTACTCGCGCGCAAGGAACCAGAAGGCGATCTTGCCGACCCGGACGTGGTTCGGGTTCTGGAGTTACTGCGCAACGCTTGAGTGCCGCCAGTCCGTTGATCCAGGCGTGCAATTATCGAAACCCCGTATCCATACTTCGATTGAGGATGTGCTATGACCCCGTCAGATGTTAAAGCCACGCTATCGTTCAGCGACAATTCGCCGAGCGTCGAAATGCCGATCTACAAGGGTACGATTGGCCCGGATGTTATCGACATTCGCAAGCTGTACGGACAGACCGGCAAATTCACGTACGATCCGGGCTTCATGTCGACGGCGTCGTGCAATTCGGCGATTACCTACATCGATGGCGACAAGGGCGAACTGCTCTACCGCGGCTATGCGATCGACAACCTCGCGCAGAACGCCGACTTCCTCGAAACCTGCTACCTGCTGCTGAACGGCGAACTGCCGAACGCCGCCCAGAAGACCGAGTTCGTCGACACCGTCACGAAGCACACGATGGTGCACGAGCAGATGCAGTTCTTCTTCCGCGGCTTCCGCCGCGACGCGCACCCGATGGCGATTCTGGTCGCCGCGGTCGGCGCGCTGTCCGCGTTCTATCACGACTCGCTCGACATCAACAATCCGCGTCACCGTGAAGTCTCGGCAATCCGCATGATCGCGAAGCTGCCGACGCTCGTCGCGATGGCGTACAAGTACAGCATCGGCCAGCCGTTCGTTTATCCGAAGAACGACCTGTCGTACAGCGCGAACTTCATGCGCATGATGTTCTCGAACCCGTGCGAGGAGTACGTGGTCAATGACGTGCTCGTGCGCGCGCTCGACCGTATCCTGATCCTGCACGCGGACCACGAGCAGAACGCCTCGACCTCGACCGTGCGTCTCGCCGGTTCGTCGGGTGCGAATCCATTCGCCTGTATCGCAGCCGGTATCGCGTGTCTGTGGGGCCCGGCGCACGGCGGTGCGAACGAAGCCGCGCTGAACATGCTCGAAGAAATCGGCTCGGTCGACAACATTCCCGAGTTCATCAAGCAGGTCAAGGACAAGAACTCGGGCGTGAAGCTGATGGGCTTCGGTCACCGCGTCTACAAGAACTACGACCCGCGTGCGAAGCTGATGCGCGAAACCTGCCACGAAGTGCTCGAAGAACTGGGTCTGCACGACGATCCGCTGTTCAAGCTCGCCATGGCACTCGAAAAGATCGCGCTTGAAGACGAATACTTCGTGTCGCGCAAGCTGTACCCGAACGTCGACTTCTACTCGGGCATCGTGCAGCGCGCGCTGGGCATCCCGACCTCGATGTTCACGTGCATCTTCGCGATGGCGCGCACGGTCGGCTGGATTGCGCAGTGGAACGAAATGATCGCCGATCCGGAGCAGAAGATCGGCCGTCCGCGCCAGCTCTTCATCGGCGAGACGCTGCGTGAGGCGAAGCCGCTTGCACAGCGCTAATCGCTGATCGACCTCGATACGCGCGCTGCGCCGCGGCATTCGTGCCGCGACCGGGCGAGCAATCGGAGTGAATAAAACGCCTCGACGGGCCCACCGTTGAGGCGTTTTTGTTTTTGCGGCCGCCGCGAGGCGCGTATGTGCCGCAGCGGCATCGCGAAGGTCCCGCGCGTGCCGGGTAACGCCGATACAGGTATCGACACTACCAGCCAACTCCCTGTTTTTTATCGGTTTTTTTCGTTGGATGAGCCGCCCATCGCGGTGCATCGCGTGGCATAATCAACCGACATAGTCAGCCCGCAGTCACTCGTAGTTACTATTTTCCCCGCATACCATGGCACAGACTCTCTACGACAAATTGTGGAACACGCACGTGATCCACACGGAAGACGATGGCACCGCGATTCTCTATATCGACCGTCATCTGCTGCATGAAGTGACCAGCCCGCAGGCGTTCGAAGGCCTGAGGATAGCCGGGCGCCCGGTGTGGCGCATCAGCGCGAATCTGGCCGTGTCGGATCACAACGTGCCGACCACGGACCGCACCCACGGCATTGCCGATCCGGTTTCGAAGCTGCAGGTCGACACGCTCGACACGAACTGCGACGCGTACGGCATCACGCAGTTCAAGATGAACGATCTGCGCCAGGGCATCGTTCATATCATCGGACCGGAGCAGGGCGCGACGCTGCCGGGCATGACGATTGTCTGCGGCGATTCGCATACGTCCACGCACGGCG
The DNA here is from genome assembly GCF_017105025.1 of Paraburkholderia sp. Ac-20336. Lineage (NCBI taxonomy): Bacteria > Pseudomonadati > Pseudomonadota > Betaproteobacteria > Burkholderiales > Burkholderiaceae > Paraburkholderia > Paraburkholderia sp. Ac-20336. Next base: position 60,189 of record NZ_JAAGPS010000021.1, read on the forward strand.
CGTTCGGCGCGCTTGCGCACGGCATCGGCACCTCGGAAGTCGAGCACGTGCTGGCCACGCAAACGCTCTTGCAGAAGAAGAGCAAGAACATGCTCGTGAAGGTCGAGGGCCCGCTGCCGCGCGGTTGTACCGCGAAGGACATCGTGCTCGCGATCATCGGCAAGATCGGCACTGCGGGCGGCACCGGCTACGCGATCGAATTCGGCGGCTCGACGATCCGTTCGCTGTCGATGGAAGGCCGCATGACGGTCTGCAACATGGCGATCGAAGCGGGCGCGCGCGCCGGCATGGTCGCCGTCGACGACACCACGGTCGAATACCTGAAGGGCCGGCCGTTCTCGCCGCAGGGCGTCGAGTGGGATCACGCGGTCGAGTACTGGAAGCAGTTCAAGTCGGACGACGGCGCGCATTTCGATCACGTGGTCGAACTGAATGCCGCGGAAATCGTGCCGCAGGTTACCTGGGGCACGTCGCCGGAAATGGTCACGTCGGTCGACGGCCGCGTGCCGGACCCGGAACGCGAGAAGGACCCGGTCAAGCGCGACGCGATCGAGCGCGCGCTCAAGTACATGGCGCTCGAACCGAACGCGCCGATCGAGTCGATCAAGCCGGATAAAATCTTCATCGGCTCGTGCACCAATGCGCGCATCGAAGACATTCGCGCCGCGGCTTACGTCGTGAAGAAGCTCGGCCGCCGCGTTGCGCCGAACGTCCGCCTGGCGATGGTCGTGCCGGGTTCGGGGCTCGTGAAGGCGCAAGCGGAGCGTGAAGGCCTCGACAAGGTCTTTACCGACGCCGGTTTCGAATGGCGCGAGCCGGGCTGCTCGATGTGTCTCGCGATGAACGCCGACCGGCTCGAGCCGGGCGAGCGTTGCGCGTCCACGTCGAATCGCAATTTCGAAGGCCGTCAGGGCGCCGGTGGCCGTACCCACCTCGTGAGCCCCGCGATGGCTGCGGCTGCGGCCATCGAAGGGCATTTTGTCGATATTCGCAAGCTTGGATGATCCGCATGATGAAGAACACGAATCGCATCACGCTATTGCGCCGCTTCGCACTCGGCACGCTCGCCGGGCTCCTGCTCGGCCTGGCCGGCTGCAACACGGTGCACGGATTCGGCGAGGACATGTCGCACCTCGGCAATTCGATCAGCAATCACGCTGATAAATAAGCGGTTTTTGATTTTTGCCGGCGATGCGGCGCGCGGCTTTCCTGCCGCCGTTCGCATCGCCCGGTCCTGAACAGGCGCAAGCGTCATGGATAAATTCATCGTACACACCGGCGTCGTGGCGCCGCTCGATCGCGAGAACGTCGACACGGACGCGATCATTCCGAAGCAGTTCCTGAAGTCGATCAAGCGCACGGGCTTTGGTCCGAACGCGTTCGACGAATGGCGCTATCTCGACCACGGCGAACCGGGCCAGGACAACTCGAAGCGTCCGCTGAACCCGGACTTCGTGCTGAACCAGCCGCGTTATCAGGGCGCTTCGGTGCTGCTCGCGCGTAAGAACTTCGGCTGCGGCAGCTCGCGCGAACACGCACCCTGGGCGTTGCAGCAGTACGGCTTTCGCGCGCTGATCGCGCCGAGCTTCGCCGACATCTTCTACAACAACTGCTTCAAGAACGGCTTGCTGCCGATCGCGCTGACCGAACAGCAGGTCGATCATCTATTCAACGAAACGTACGCGTTCAATGGCTTCCAGCTGACGATCGACCTCGAAGCGCAAGTCGTGCGCACGACCGACGGCGGCACCGAATATCCGTTCGACGTCGCGGCGTTCCGCAAGTACTGCCTGCTGAACGGTTTCGACGATATCGGCCTCACGCTGCGTCACGCGGACAAAATCCGCCAGTACGAAGCGGAACGCCTCGCCAAGCAGCCGTGGCTCAATCACCGCCTCGTCGGTTGAACGCACGCAGTTAGCGCGGTTGCGCTCGATCACGTGAGGGCCGTGCGCTCGCGCCCCGGTTCGCACGCTGGATCGTGCTCAAAAGTCTCGAAGAAAATCATCAAGGAATTCGCATGAAGATCGCAGTGTTGCCGGGCGACGGCATCGGTCCCGAAATCGTCAAGGAAGCCGTCAAGGTTCTGAACGTGCTCGGCGAAAAGTTCGAACTCGAAGAAGCACCGGTTGGTGGCGCGGGTTACGAAGCGAAGGGCCATCCGCTGCCCGATTCGACGCTCGCGCTCGCGAAGCAGGCCGACGCGATCCTGTTCGGCGCGGTCGGCGACTGGAAGTACGACAAGCTCGAACGCGCGCTGCGCCCGGAGCAGGCCATTCTCGGTCTGCGCAAGCACCTTGAGCTGTTCGCGAACTTCCGTCCGGCCATCTGCTATCCGCAACTCACGGGCGCGTCGTCGCTGAAGGAAGAGATCGTGTCGGGTCTCGACATCCTGATCGTGCGCGAACTGAACGGCGATATTTACTTCGGCGCGCCGCGCGGCGTGCGCGAGGCGCCGGACGGCCTGTTCGCCGGTGCGAAGGAAGGCTTCGACACGATGCGTTATTCGGAGCCCGAAGTGCGCCGCATCGCGCACGTCGCGTTCCAGGCAGCGCAAAAGCGCGACAAGAAGCTGACGTCGGTCGATAAATCCAACGTGCTCGAAACGTCGCAGTTCTGGAAGGACGTGATGATCGACGTGTCGAAGGAATACGCGGACGTCGAGCTGTCGCACATGTACGTCGACAACGCCGCGATGCAGCTCGTGAAGGCGCCGAAGTCGTTCGACGTGATCGTGACCGGCAACATGTTCGGCGATATTCTCTCCGACGAAGCGGCCATGCTGACGGGCTCGATCGGCATGCTGCCGTCGGCTTCGCTCGACAAGAACAGCAAGGGCCTGTACGAGCCGTCGCACGGTTCCGCGCCGGACATCGCGGGCAAGGGCGTGGCGAATCCGCTCGCCACGATCCTCTCCGCGGCGATGATGCTGCGCTATTCGCTGAACAAGGCCGAGCAGGCCGATCGCATCGAAACCGCGGTGAAGAAGGTGCTCGAGCAAGGCTATCGCACCGGCGACATTCTCACGCCGGGTTGCAAGCAGGTCGGCACGGCGGCGATGGGCGATGCCGTCGTGGCCGCGCTGTAAAAAGCGCGAGTTGGCCAGTCAGCGGGCCGTCGAATTCGTCGAATAAACGGCTGCAAAAACAGCCGCAAAAACGAGAATCGGCCCGTATTTAAGGTCGATTTTCGCTTAACAAGCCTGGCGGCGGCGATAAGCGCCGCCGGCTTCCGGTTTTCGTGTATATTGTTGCGATGGCGCAGATCTCCCAAATCTCCTCGATTTCCAAACCGCACGGCACAACAGCCCGTGCGATCGAGTTCGCCATTATTACCATCAAAACGATTACCCCGAAAACGATCACGAAGCGCTGATCGTCCGTCGTGCCCGCCCATCTTCCCCGCGCGGTCACTGCGGGCAAAGATGCGGGGAAGTTTCCATTCGAAGGGTATGAAGTCATGAACGTAGGTCTCGTAGGTTGGCGCGGCATGGTCGGCAGCGTCCTGATGCAACGCATGCAGCAGGAAGGCGATTTCGACTTGATCGAACCGGTGTTTTTCAGCACCAGCAACGCGGGCGGCAACGCGCCGTCGTTCGCCAAAAACGAGACCAAGCTCAAGGATGCGACAAGCATCGACGACCTGAAGAAGTGCGACGCGATCATCTCCTGCCAGGGCGGCGACTACACGAACGACGTGTTCCCGAAGCTGCGCGCGGCAGGCTGGAACGGCTACTGGATCGACGCGGCCTCGTCGCTGCGCATGAAGGACGACGCGGTCATTATTCTCGATCCGGTCAACCTCGACGTCATCAAGAACGCGCTCGTGAAGGGCCAGAAGAATTTCATCGGCGGCAACTGCACGGTCAGCCTGATGCTGATGGCACTGGGCGGCCTGTTCCGCGAAAACCTCGTCGACTGGATGACGGCCATGACGTATCAGGCCGCATCGGGCGCGGGCGCGCAGAACATGCGCGAACTGCTGTCGCAAATGGGCACGCTGCACGGCTCGGTGAAGAGCGAGCTGGCCGACCCGGCTTCGGCGATTCTCGACATCGACCGCCGCGTGCTCGAAGCGATGAACGGCGACAGCATGCCGACCGATCACTTCGGCGTGCCGCTCGCGGGCTCGCTGATTCCGTGGATCGACAAGGACCTCGGCAACGGCATGTCGAAGGAAGAGTGGAAGGGCGGCGCGGAAACCAACAAGATTCTCGGCAACCCGGCCATGGGCGCGCCGGGCTCGATTCCGGTCGACGGCCTGTGCGTGCGGATCGGCGCAATGCGCTGCCACTCACAGGCGCTCACGATCAAGCTGAACAAGGACGTGCCGCTCGACGAGGTGAACAGCATCCTCGCGTCGGGCAACGATTGGGTCAAGGTCGTGCCGAACGAACGCGAAGCGTCGATGCGCGATCTGTCCCCGGCGGTCGTGACGGGCACGCTGTCGGTGCCGGTTGGCCGCGTGCGCAAGCTCGCGATGGGCGGCGAATACCTGTCGGCCTTCACGGTTGGCGATCAGTTGCTGTGGGGCGCGGCCGAACCGCTGCGTCGCATGCTTCGCATTGTGCTCGACAAGTAAAGTAAACTACGCGCTCACGACGCGTAGACAACTCTCAAGAAGCGTCGCGCTTGCGCGGCGCTTTTTTCATTGTGTGCTCCGATTATCTTGTTTCTTTCCAATCGCAAAAAAGGCTGCGCGCTGACGCAGCGGGAGTCCCGATGAACTTTCGACGCTCCGCTCTTCGGGCTATGTCCATCCATCACGATAAAGGTCGATTCAAAGACCGTCTGACGACTGTGGCGGCTGCCGCTGCGTTGGCGCTTGCGCTTGCGGGCGCCGGCATGGGCGGCGCGGTCGC